>CAYLVL010000013.1:0-16881 GCA_964387135.1 uncultured Planctomycetota bacterium | reverse complement strand
ACCTTACTCTTGCCTAGCATTTTTCGATTATATGTCAACTACCCCGACTTTTTCAGCAGACCGGTCAGCGAGCGGGTGGGGCACTTTACCGACCAGGTTTACTAATCATGTTGTGAAGGCCCGCTCTGACGTTACTGGCGGTCTTGGTAGTTGAAGTCACCCACCCACTCCTTTACGACCGGCACTCTGATTCGGGGTATATATCGGGGGGTCAGACTACCCCTTCAGTTCTTTCCAGTCGCCGCGAAGGATGGCGTAGTGGTGCATGTCGATGAACCGGCCGTCCTTCACGTACTCGTGACGCGCGGTGCCTTCCCGCACCATACCGATGTGCTCCAGGACACGCGCGCTGGCGGGATTCGTGGTGAAGCAGATCGCGTATATCCTCTCCAGGCTCAACTCCTCGAACCCGTACTGAACCATTCGATCCGCCGCCTCGGTCGTGATGCCTTTGTTCCAGTGCTCGACCGCGCACCAGAAACCGAGCTCGGCCCGGTGGTGTTTCTCATTGATGCCCGACAGACCCACACCACCGACCAACTCGCCGGTCTCCTTCAGGAACACACCAAGATCGACCTTGGTCTTCTGGACCTCGGCGTCGTTCACCCTCTCGATCCACTTGCAGGCATCCTCGAGGCTGTAGGGATGGGGAATGCCCAGCGTCGTCGCCGCGATCTCCACGCTCCCGATCGCGGTCATCAACTCCCGGCAGTCCTCCCTTTGTGCCCTTCTAAGGATCAGTCTCGGAGTCTCAAGCTTCAATTCCATGGCATCGGTTCCGCTCCTGACGGAATCGATTGAGAGTATATCATCAGACCGGGCGCTGAGATGAAAAACGGGTGGGATGCCTACCAGCCCTGCGGCGTCTCGAGAAGCCGGTACGTACCTGGCGAACCGTCCAGGGGGTAGAGGGTGATGTGGTGCGTGGCGATGTCGGGGTCGGGATTGATCGCCATCGCATTGTAGCTCCGGTTAATTCTCACCCTGTTGAGGATGATGAGGTCTCCGTCGAGCTTCACGAGCATACCGCCGTCCCCGCTTTGCCTGCCATACGCGACAATGCGGCAGAATGCCGAATCGGGATCGGTCTGATCGATCTCGATATCACCGTTCCTGTTGCCAAAGGCGGCAGGCATCGGCGTATCGAAGATGTGATTGACTGCTCCTGAGCCCAGCGGCGTGGCTCCGGAGATGTCGTAGGAGAGTATCGATCCGCTTTCGCTCGATGTCAGGATGTAGATGGTCCGACCGGGGATGATCGCGATATCCTGGATCGGACCGTGGGAGGGATCGACCTCGAACGAGTCCTCGTCGATCTCTTCATATCCCGGTCCCTTGGGATCGCGGATGTAATGCCGTACGTGTCTTTTCGCCGTCAGGCCGTCCTCATATGCTACCCAGAATCCGCCGGTGCCGTCATGATCGAGCCCGCGAATCTCGGCCTGGGTCGTGAGCTTGACCGTGTCGATCGGCTCCCCGGAGGATGAGTAGACATGGATCGCGTCGGGCTCCTCCAGCCAGGACAGGTAGATCCAGCCGTTGCACTCATCGACATCCGCTGTCCAGATCGTATATCCGTTGATGTGACCGAGTGCGTCCTGGAAATCCATCGGCGCGCCAGGATCGGTGCTGTCGACATCGACCGCCACAACCGAGTTGCCTGCAAGATTGTGAGCGGTCGCAAGCATCAGTCCTTCGTAAGGGCCGTCGACCAGGAACGCTGCATCGTACTGGTTCCAGAATAGTCCTTCCATCGCCCCGTCGCCGAGCGTATCGGTGTGGAACGCGTCATCGCATATCGATTGCGCTGGAAGGATCTGGAACGCTTCGTCAAGCTCTCCCCACCTTCCGTCGGGGTTCTCCAGGTAGAGGGTATACGTACCCTCCGGACCGCTCAGAGAGAAATTGCAGCGGGCAGTGAATGTACTCTCGACAACGACCTCGTCGCCGGGAATGACGGCAAGACCCTGGTAAAGCTCGATCTCCGCGTTTTCCTGAAAACCGCAGCCGTGTATTACAGCATTGACGATCGTGTCCTGATACCCATGATCGGGCTCAATCGACAGCACTGCCGGCGCGACCGGTTCGTCCGACACATCGATAGCCAGAAGCGCCCAGGCTGATACCGGCCCCAGATTCTTGTCCTCATCCCCTTGCACGACCTCAATGAGAATCTCCTCGCCGTCGGTATCCGCTGCGCCGATTTCGTTTGGAATCCGACACTCGAAGACTGCGGTGTGATTGTCGGGGAAATGCGGCGAATCGTCGACAATGAGCCGATCGGTCAGACCCGGAGCTTCGGCACGACACTCAATTATGCCGATGGAGCCCTGATGGTCGAACGCCGTTACTTCAAGAACAACGCCGCCGCCGGTTTCTGTAAGAGTGTTCACAACCTGCTCGATGTCGATCCGGAACGGCTCCGGGCAGTTCGCGGATGGCGGGAAATCATCAGGTTCCCCCGGAGGGATTACCATCGGGAACTCCCAGCTTGCGTCGATCGCGTATCCAAACCTCAGCGAGCCCTGTGTCGGCAGCACTAATTCGAGCGTTCGCGTGACAGTATCACCGGGAAGAAAGGCCCGCCGTCCACCTTCATCTTCAGACTGTCCTTCGGAGTAGTAGGTCTTGAAGCCGCCCAGGGTTACATCGGGATCGGGCATCCACGGCGGCAGGATCGCGCCTCTCGAATAACCAAGAATTCCGTTCCCTTCGTACTCGACCGGATTGAACAGCTTCATGTACCCGTCCGCGTTCGCAAGGTGGGCGTCGCCTTCGAGCGGAGACGATGCGGTCACGCCCAATAGCGGAAACTCGCAGCTTCCCTCGAAGAACGCGATTCCGCGGACATCGAAGCCGGTGAGAGTGTCATCGTCGGCGAATGGATGCGTTATGCTGATGTCCAGGTTGAATCCTGAGGCTGTAGGCTCGATTTTTTCGATCCTGAGGCAGTCATTGCACGGCGACTCCTCCAGGAATTTCCTGACATTCAGGTGGAACAGGGTTGAGCGCAGGGGAGTGACGGCTACAGGATCGCTTCGAGACAGGTCGACCGAGATGTCGAACAAGCCCCAGAGTGAGCGTCCTGAAGGAAGGGAAGAATGAACGGACGAGCCGGACGGTGGAATGACAGGATCGCCCGCAGTGCGCGCGGAGCATCCGAAAGCGGTGAAGACAACAAAGACGATTAATATGACATCCAGTCTGCGCATGACAATCGGCGACAGCGTCTCCCGCCGCCGGGTCGTGACATACAAAACCTTACGGGTCCTTGAATCCCACCAATATTCATACACCATCATCGATAATCGTCAACGACCAGTTTCCCACCACATCATGGGTACCAGTATCCTGCCGTCTCGCGGACGAAAGTCCCATTCATCCACGCAACCTTGTATAATTCACATCGCAAGGCCTTCCGTGGAGCTTCGGTATGCGTATCGCAGTCCTGCAACCCGGTTACCTTCCCTGGCTCGGATTCTTCGACCAGGAGATGTCGGTGGACACGTTTGTTATCTACGACGATGTCCAGTATGACCGTCGAAGCTGGCGCAACCGCAACCGTCTCAAGACCCCCGACGGACCGGTGTGGATCACCGTACCTGTCGAGCAGAAAGGCAAATTTGACCAGATCATCCGCGATGTCCGAATCGATAATACCCGTCCCTGGCGCAAGAAACACCTCGGGACGGTCGAGACGTTCTACAAAAAAGCACCGTATTTCGAGACCCTCTTCCCCGAGTTCAGGGATCTGATCGACAGGGACTGGGAGTATTTGTGGAGGCTGGATGTCGCTCTGATCGAATGGCTCAACCGGGTGATCGGGATCGATACTCCGCTGATTCTCGCTTGCGATTTGGAAGTGAGGGGCGAGAAGTCTGAAAGGCTTCTCAATATCTGCAAGAAGCTTGGAGCCGATGAATACTACTCCGGCGCTGCGGCAAGGCATTACCTGGATGTCGGGATGTTCGACAAGGCCGGGATCGAGGTGTACTACCAGGAGTATGTACATCCGACTTATCCGCAGCTCCACGGCGAGTTCATCTCGCATCTGAGCGCACTCGATCTCGTAATGATTGCCGCTCCCGAGACCCTTCGAATCATCCGTTCCGGCACAAAATGGGTTCGCGCCACACCCGACAAGCACGATTGATATACTTGACCCCCACACCTGAATCGCCGACATCCGGCTCGGCCCCGGGAGATTACCCCCATGACCAAGATCGAAATCCATTCAGGCGACCTTACCGACGAAATCAGCGCTGTAGCTGATGCTTACCGGTACAAGCCCTGGTTCTACGTAAGCGCGGCGACCGATGACGCCCTCGGGGGCATCTTCCGTAACCGTCTCGCGAAGTTCCTCGCCATGTGCTCCAATCAAGCCGACAAAGCCGCATTCATGCTGGCCCGCGACGATAGCGGCGCTGTAAGGGGATTCTGCGGGGTGCAGACGCTCGATTTCGACACGAAAGTGCTCGGTGTGCTGTCAGGACGCATACCGTTCTGCGTCACCGGGCCGTCCGACCGCGAGCATTACCCCGTATCGAGCGAAGTCGCCGACGGATTGATCTCCGCCGCGATGAAATGGCTTCAGGAGCGCGGCATCGTCTTCACCAACATACGAGCCGATGCGCTGGAGCTCGCGCTCATCCACGCAGTTGAGAAACAGGGATTCCGGCTGATCGACAACGGCTTCACGGCCCTCTATCACAAAGACAACTTCAAGGACTACGAGCAGTCCGGCTACGAAATCCGCCTCTTCGAGGAGAAGGACCTCGACGCGGTCCTTGAGATCACACGCGACGCGTTCCTCCAGGATCGCTTCCATCTCGACCCCAAAATCCCGCACGACAGGGCCGAGGAGCTCAAGCAGATCTGGGTCAGGCACTTCTGCATGGAGCCGAAGGAGGAGGAGTGGGTGATTGTCGCCGAGCGGAAAGGCGTGGTGAAAGGCTACTTCGAGTACGAGTACAACCGCGAGTTTTCGGACGCGACGGGTGTGGGGCTGTTCTCGTACGGCCCGGCGGCGGTGGTGCGCGACCGCAGCGCGATAGGCGCCTACTACGCCCTCCTCTCGTGGGCGGTCGCCGACTCCGTCCGTCGCGGCGGCACGTACGCCGAGACCCGCATACCATTCGGCATACAGCCCATCCTGAAACTAACCCTACGCCTGGGCCCCTCATTCATGACAAACGATTTGACATTCCACCATTGGGTGGAGTAGAGGGCCTCAATACTGCTCGAACATCCTGCCCCATTTGCTCTCCTTCTTCCAGCGCTCGAAGATCGGCTTGCTCACGAAGGGCCACTGGATGGCGTCATGGTAAAGGAAACTACCGAGGATGAAAATTCCGACAATGGGCGTGTGGAAAAACAGATTCTGGATGCTCCTTAACGGTCCGAACCAGCAGACATCGCCCGCGTGCGAAGCAACATTATCGCCGACATGGAAGCCCCATCGCGCCTCGGCGATCTCCGGCTGCCCGACAATCTCGATTTCCTCGAGCCTGCCGACACCGAGCCCGTCCTCGTGGGCCAGGCGCACGTAGGCAAGATCGTCCATCGGGTTGAAGCCCATGAGGGAGGCCGAGACGGCGTCGATGGCCACCTGGTCGGCGGAAGCGAGGATGACGTCCTTTTCGACCGGGATCATTGTGCGGGGACCGGGACCGTTGCCGGCCGTGGTGCCGTCCATGACCGCGAATATCCCGGAGTGGATTTCCTTCTGGATGTGGAGGAGATCGACAAGGGTCTCGTGGATGACGGAATGAGTCCAGTGCCTGCGATTGTTGAGAAGTCCGCCGAAGGCATTCTTCATCGCGCCCGTGGTGGTGGTGTAGATATGGCACTTGACGGTGGGCTGATGGAGGATGTTCTTGCCGAAGAAATAGTCGGGCACCCGAAAACCCCGGGGGAATATCTTGTGCAGGGCCTTCAATTCGGCCTTGGGCTCGTAGACCACCCACTTCATGTCTTGCGGGCGGAAGTTGTAAAGGACGGGGATGTTGTATTTCCGGAAGACGGAGGTGTATCGGTTGAGCTTCTCGCCCTTTCTGGCGCGGGTGACGACGGTCTCGTTCTGGACGCAGACAATATCGGTGTTTCCGACGGCCTGGAGTCCGAGGATCGATCCCTCCATCTGCCATGGTGTGGTATTTGCACCGGGAAAGGGGTAGTGCCAGGAGATATTATCCTTTAAAATAGTGGTTTTGGTAACATCGATGTGCTTGTCTACCTCCGCGAGTTGCATTGCTCGAACGTAGTCGTCGAGCACCGTTTCCGGGGTGGTTCTCAGCAAAGCTACTTTGGGATTAGCCACTTTGGCTGACACGCTCCTTGAAATGAAACTGGCGTGACATGATGCCTGATTAAGAATTATAGCGCAAAGAGGCTCGATCGGAGTGAGATTGTAAGTAATGGAGGCAGGGAGAGCCTTGAGATCATTGATTGCGCCCCTGAAAGGGTTAGAATGTCCCATGGTACGGATGTATACGGATGAGGAGAAAGAGATAAACGTCAACGAGCCGGAGTACGATCCCGAGGAAAGACCGTACTATGACGACGACGCAGAGAAGGAAGAGAAGGAGAAGGTGCCGGTTGAATACCTCGGCTACCTTCAGAAGCAGAGAGAACATCGAAGAGACCAGTTTATTTTCTGGGTACTCCTTCTGATTATCGCGATCGGTTTCGCACCCGGCACAAAGGGCAGGGATTACTGCCCGAGGACCGGGGAGTGGAGGAACCACTTCACATTCGGATGGGGTCTGTTTGACTACCCCGATCCGGTGGCAAGACCGACCGAATGGACCGAATGGTACATGGAGAAGAACCCGGAGCCGCACGAGATGCACTGGGTTCCATACGGCACCATTCAGCCTGCCATTTTCGGTTACATCGGGCTGCCCGGTGGAAGGGAACTCGGATGGGAGATGCCCGAGAATCTTGTGGAGCGGATGCGGGAGCTCGACAGTCTGTTCCGACCGGGTTACATCATGGAGATTCCCAGGGTACTGAATGCCGTCAATAACGCGGAGGAATGGAACGCAATAATTCTGCCTCTGGTGACAGGCACGCCGCAGGAAGCGTATCGCTGGTGGAATAGTCACGACAACAGGCTGCTGGCGTGGGCGCAGGAGCCGATCGGGACGCCCCTCCCGCAGGCCTATATTGATGAAGCGACGCAGTACATGGAAGAGATGCTGGAGCCGCAAGGCAACCACATTCCCATACTGCCGGACTAGCCAGGAAACCGGATGACGAACAAACCGGAAGTGCCCGAACGGATTATCGTAGCGCTCGATCGCTCTCCGTTCAGCGAGAACCTGCCCTTGCTGGACATCCTCCAGGGAAAAGCAAAATGGGTGAAAATCGGGCTGAGGAGCATCCTCGCGGAGGGTCCCGGCATACTCGAGAAACCGAACGAGCTCGGATACAAAATCTTCCTCGACCTCAAACTGCATGACATCCCCTCAACCGTCGCCCAAAGCCTCAAGAACCTTATCCCGTACGGTTTCGACATGGTGACTCTTCACGTCGCCGGGGGTCGGAACATGATCGGAGCATGCAGGGAAATCGTCGAGGAATCCAGCGAAGATCGCAAGCCGCTGCTGCTGGGCGTTACCGTTCTGACCAGCCTTGATCAGACGGACATACGGGACCTCGGCGTGATGTACTCGGTCGCGGGGCATGTGAAGAGACTTGCCCGGGTGGCTCAGCAGGCGGGATGCGACGGCGTGATAGCGTCGGGCGGTGAGGTGAGCGTGATTCGCAAGGCGTGCGGGGAGGATTTCAGAATCGTGACGCCCGGGATACGTCCGGGCGGCAAGGACAGCCCGTTCGGCGACCAGCGACGCGTGATGTCGCCGGCCGAGGCGATCGAGGCGGGAAGCGACCAGCTTGTCATCGGACGTCCGATCTACGCGGCGGATGATCCCGCTCGGGCATTCGACGAAATCGCAGCGGAGATAGAATCCGCGCTCTAGCCCGAAGCATTCATCGTGTGTGTTTTCCCCGCTTCTGCGCTACACTATGCTTCCGGAGACCCGATGAAATCGGTGGAAGGTATGGAAGAATCGAAGAAACCGTCCGGCGCGCCGTCGTCGCTTTCAGTCGCCCCTGTCGACCGCGCGCGAGAGATAATCCGTCACGAGTCGGACGCGCTGAGCGCTCTTGCGGACGCGCTGGATGAATCGTTCGATGAGGCGATTGACGTCATCCTGAACTGCCCGGGTCGCGTGATTATCAGCGGGGTGGGCAAGTCGGGCATCGTGGGCCGAAAGATGGCGGCGACGCTTCTCTCCACCGGCACCCCCGCCCTGTTCCTTCACCCCACCGAAGGGGTCCACGGTGATCTCGGTGCGATTCTCCCCGACGACGTGGTGATTCTGATCTCCAATTCCGGGGAATCATCGGAGATTGTCGGGCTGCTGCCCGCAGTCAGGGCGCTGGGAGCGAAGGTGATTGCGATCACCGGACGTGGCGACAGCTCGCTTGCGAGCGCGGCCGATCTCGTCCTCACATGTAGCGTCGAGAGGGAGGCCGATCCGCATAACCTTATCCCGACGACATCCACCGCCGCACAGCTCGCGCTTGGTGATGCCCTGGCGCTGGTGGTGCTGGAGCAAAGGGGGCTGGACAGGGATGATCTGGCGAAACGTCATCCTGCGGGTGTGATTGGTCGCAGGCTGACGCTCAAAGTAGCCGATCTCATGACACCGGCTCCGGACGATCCGAGGGTACGGGCGGATGAGACGTTCAGGGAGGCCCTTTTCGAGCTTACCGGCAAGCGGCTGGGGGCGGTCAGTGTCGTGGACGACGGCGGCATCCTGGTCGGGATAATCACCGACGGTGATGTCAAGCGCCTTCTGGAGCGTTTCGAGAGGCAGAAGCGGTCAATCGACGCGCTTATGGACACCGGAGTCAAGGAGATTATGATCCATGAGCCGAAGAGGGTCACTGAGGACACGCGGGCCATCGACGCGCTCAGGTTCATGGAATCGCACCAGATCAGCCAGATCCCTGTGGTTGACTCCGGCGGGATCGTGGTAGGCATGCTCAGGCTTCTCGACCTGGTAAAGGCGGGGCTTTGAAAGCACTACATCTAGTGTATCGAAAGCGTCCCCCAGCGTTTTGTGACATTTCCCGGGTATCAGAACGGTGCGAATCTACCTTGCAGCCATGGCGTAGCAAAGGTAAGCGGGGAAAAGCTCCTCCTGGATCTGCACCCGACACGATCAGCCGAGTCTCGCGGCGACCGCGTCCCAGTCGACATTGGCGAAGAAGTCCTCGAGGTAGCCGGCGCGATCGGTCGGCTTGCGATATGCGGACCACGCGTGCTCGAAGAGGTCCATCACGAGGATGGGCCTGCATCCCGCCGGATGACCGACATCGTGCTCGTTGATCCACAAGTTGACAAGCTCGTCCTTGACCTCGTCGAGGTAGCAGATCGCCCAGCCGATACCGGGCATCTTGCCGACTCCGAGGAAGTCGCTTTTCCAGGTCTCGATGCTGCCGAACTTCCCGGCAACCATCTTGCCGAACGCGTTGCTCTCATCCAGCGCGCCCTTGCCGCCGGGAGCGAGATTCTCGAAGTAGAACTCGTGCAGCCGCATGCCGTTGAATTCCCAGCCCGCGCGCCGCTTGAGTTCCTGATATGAGGTATCGCCATGATTGCCATCCTGCAACATGGCGGCGACCTTCTCCAGAAGCGCCCCGGTGCGCTTGCAGTAGCCCCGGTACAGCTTCATGTGCTCGGCTATCTGATCGTCCGTGATCCCGGTCAGTCCCTTGAGGTGCGAGTAGTCCTTCGGTTTGTAGACTTCAGAAAAATGATGCATCTTGTTCCTCCTGCTATGCTCCCGGGTCCTTCTTGAAACAGAGAAACCAGTCGAGGCAGCGATAGTCGTCGCCGGCCTTCTCGACCCGCTCCTTCGCCGCTCCGCAAGAGCCGGGAGGTGGCACTATGACTTCGTCGCCGGGTTCCCAGTTCGCGGGAGTCGCGACCTGGTGCTCGGAGTTTCTCTGAAGCGCGATTATGAGCCGCTTGATCTCTTCCATGTTCCGTCCGCTGGACAAGGGGTAGTAGAGCATCGCGCGGATGGTCGACTCGGGATCGATGATAAACACCGCCCGAACCGCCTGGGTGGTCGACGCCTCGGGCTGAAGCATTCCGTACTTCTTCGATACCTCCATCGTGAGATCGCTGATAACCGGGAACGAAATCTCGAGATTCTTCATTCCCTTCCAGTCGATTTTCTCCTGGATGGTCCTCAGCCACGCGATGTGGGAGTAGGTCGAGTCGATGGAGAGACCGACCATCTCGCAGTTGAGCTCTTTCCAGTCATCAGCCATGCTCGCGAAGGTCATGAACTCGGTGGTGCAAACGGGAGTGAAATCGGCGGGATGGGAGAAGAAGACCACCCATTTGCCCTTGTAGTCCTCGGGGAACTTGATCGGTCCCTGTGTGGTCTCGGCCTCAAACGCCGGTGCTTTCTCTCCTATGAGCGGTATTCTTGCTGTTTCGTGTCCGCACATGTGTGTTCTCCTTGATGTTCTCTCGTTTCGGGTCCATCTGAAGATAAGTGCTGAGTCATGCTGATTTGGACGATACGCGACAATCGGTGCATCGCTCGATGAAATCCTTCGGATCCAGTTCCTTTCTGATCCCGAGTCTTGTCAGCGCGAAGTCGTACTTCACCGGATCATCGGGCGAGAAACGCCTGAAGGTCTCGGTAATCTGGATGGCCGTGCGAAGATCGGCCTGGCTCCTGCCCGTCATTCCGAGTGACCGGCAGATTCGGTGCATATGGATATCAATCGGTACTACCAATCCGGAGGACGGCACATTATACCACCCGCCCGGATCGACTTCATCCCCGCGAACCATCCATCTGGCGAACAGATTCAGACGCTTGCAGGCGCTCTTCCGGTTCGGATGTGGTAGGAGATGCATGAAGCCGCTGCCCGATTCGCGGCATATCTCGTCCACCAGTCGGCAAAGGCCGGGAAGGATGCTGTCGCTGTCTTCACTCATCCCGTCAAGAACGCAGTTCTCAATAGAGCCAAATCGCTTGATCACCCTCGCCGCGCCATACAACATCGAGGCGAGTTCCTCCCCCGTCGTGAATCGATGCTTGAAATCTTTGAATGTCCGTTCCAGCTTTGCTCTCGATGTACTGGAAAGAATCCTCGCAGGCTCCGGGATTCTCTCCAGTACCCTCCCGACACTCTTGAGAATCTGTCTGACTCCCCCGTACGCGAGACATGACGCGATCAGGCCCACGATCTCTCGATCCGCGGGATCGGGGTAGTCGTAGAGGAACTCGAGCGGATCGGGATGCACGTACTCCCGTCGGTTGTACTTCGCGTACAATTCTTCGAGAGCGTCACGGTCGACCATCGACGTATCCTGCCGCTCCTGGGCGATTCCCGGGTTTTCAATCGTTATTTTCTGCATCAATCTCGCATCCGGACGGACGCCGATCAATCGACCGGCGAGAACTCGTCCTTGCCGACCCCGCACTCCGGACAGACGAAGTCGTCCGGAAGGTCCTCGAACCTTGTCCCGGGCTTGATATCCATCTCCGGAACGCCGACCTCGGGGTCATAGACCCACCCACACACACCGCACTCGTACTTCTGCATTTCTTTTCCTCCTTGCGCTACGGGTCAACGCAAATCCGCTCGCCGGTCTTGCGACCGGCAGCCATTTCTTTCGCTTTCTCGGCCAGCATCTTTCCTGCCGACCGGCATTCGTCGAGTATCTCAGGCGTCGGGCGAAACCGGGATTTCAAAGGCTCGCGAAGGATCTCCCACTTGAGATTCCTGAGCCACTCGTCGACCGCTTCGGGACCGCCCCTGCTCCAACCGTAGGAGCCGAAAGCGAATCCAGCTTTGCCCTGGGGCCTGAGTCCGCTGAGATAGGTGAGCGTCGCTCCCGCCATAGGCATCATGGCCTGGTGAAGCGTGGGAGAGCCGAACGCGATCGTCGACGCGTCCAGGACCTCGGTAGCGATCCTGGTCAGGCCCGTCTCGCGGATGTTGAGAAGCTCGGCCTCTACGCCCTCAACCGACGCGCCTTCGACAATCGCCCGGGCCATCTTGCCCGTGCTGCCCCACATCGAGTCGTAGATCACGAGCACCTTCGGTCGCGGACGGTAGTTCGCCCAGTTGTCGTAGGCCTTTATGATTTCCGGGATATGGCTGCGCCAGATCAATCCGTGACTCGGCGCGATCATCTCGATGTCAAGCTGCGACGCCTGCTCCAGCACAGCCGCGACCCGCTTTCCGTACGGCATCACGATGTTCGCGTAGTAAACCTTCGCCTCCTCCATGATCGTGCACAGCGGCACTTCATCATCGAACCTCTGCGACGTCGCGTAATGCTGGCCGAACGCGTCCATTGAGAAGAGCAGCTTCTCCTCGGGAACATACGTGAACATCGACTCCGGCCAGTGCACCATCGCGGTCTCGATGAAGCTGAGCGTCCGCTTTCCGAGCGATATCTCATCGCCTGTCTTGACGATGTGAAACTTCCAGCCCGACGTGTCGTAGTGCATGCCGAGAGCCTTCTCGCACTTTTCGTCGCACACGACGGTCGCGTTGGGAAGGGATTTCACCACGATGGGAAGACCGCTGGAGTGGTCAGGCTCGGCATGATTGACAACGAGGAAGTCGACATCCGCGAGATCGACGAATCCTGCAACGTTTTTCAGGTACTCGTCCGCGAACGGCGCCTTGACCGCGTCGATCAGGGCGATTTTCTCGTCGCGGATGAGGTAGGCGTTGTAGGTCATGCCGCGCGGTGTGTCGTAACCGTGGAAATCGCGGTTGTTCCAGTCGATGCATCCCACCCAGTCGATGTTGTTTCTCAGTTTCGTGTCCATTGGTCCTCCCCTTGTAAGGCGGCCGGTAATAGGCAGTAAGTTGGGAATTACACGCCTTTTCGCTTGCGTTTCTTCTGACATTCCGGGCAGATGCCGATGAAATCGACCTTGTACTCGATGATCTCGAAATCCGTCTCGGGAATGTACTTCTCGATAAGCTGGTCGGCGGGCAGAGCAGGAAGGTCCTCCAATCGTCCGCAATCAATGCAACGGATGTGGTTGTGCCTCGCGACTTCGCGGTCGAATCTCTTCTGACATCCCGCGAACTCCAGCTTGCGAATCAGCCCCGCCTCGCTCAACGCTTCGAGATTGCGGTACACGGTTCCAAGGCTGATACGCGGAAGGCGCTTGCGCACCATCTCGTAAAGCTCGTCGGCGGTCGGATGACAATGCGATCGCTCGAGCTCTTCGAGGATGACCTTCCGCTGGGTGGTCATCTTCATGTGCCTGGATTTAGTGGACATCAACCAATCCGATAATGATAACTATTCGTAATTAATACCAGGGGAGCTGAGTCCTGTCAAGAGGGGAGTGTGAAAATTTCAGGAGGAATTCCCGGAGGGTTGTTCAATGAGAGCGATAGCTTTTGCGGGATGTGCGAGCCGGTATTCAATATGCTTTCCCTCTACCACATCCCGCGCCTGCATGTACTCCCGGACGCTTCGGCTGATTCATAAGCCCGTCATCTGCTCTTATAGCCCCCGGTTATGCTACAATTCACTTCCAGAGGACGGGGCTGCTGTGGCAAAGAATAAGCACAAGCTGGGAGTGCTTGTCAGCGGACGTGGCACCAATTTGCAGGCCATCATGGACGCCTGCGCGTCCGGTCGAATTGATGCCGAAGTCGCGGTGGTCATCTCCGATATAGCAGATGCGTACGGACTCCAAAGGGCTCGAAAAGCCGGGATAGAAGCGGCCTGCATTCCCTGGCAGAAGGGCAGAAGAAAAGCCTGGGAGACTGAAGCTGTAAGGGTCCTGAAAAAGGCCGGATGCGAGCTTGTATGCCTCGCGGGTTTCATGCGTGTTGTCGGCAAAACCCTCATGAACGCGTTTCCCGACCGTATTCTGAACATCCATCCCGCGCTTCTTCCGAGTTTTCCCGGACTTCACGCGCAGGAGCAGGCGTGGGAATGGGGCGTTAAGGTATCGGGCTGCACGGTGCATTTCGTGACACCAGACCTCGACATGGGCCCGATTATCGTGCAGAAAGCGGTTCGAGTGGAAGAAGACGATACCGCCGACACTCTGGCGGACAGGATCCTGGTCGAGGAGCACAAGGCGTACGCGGAAGCGATCGACCTCGTGCTGTCGGGACGCACGGTAATCGAGGGCCGTAAGGTGAGAATCCTCGGGGAAAGCGGGTTGAAGACGTCATGAAACACCCTATAGATTCCGAACAGCGCGAGAACCTTCTTGTCTTCCGCCTGTCCGGCGAGCTGAACAGCTACAACCTCGACGCCTTGAAGCACGAGCTGAGCAAAAAGGTCAGGGAGGCGAAGATTTACCGCGTGCTCATTAATCTCGCGCAGGTAGAGTATGTGACCTCGAAGGACCTCGGAGTGTTCGTGCAGGTCTTCCATTTCCTCCAGAAGGAGCGCAAGGAGAACGAGGTATTCGACGAGCCGGTGCTGGCGTTCTGCAATCTCGAGCCGTTCGTGCAGGATGTAATGGCGATGACCCGACTGGAGACGATCTTCAGGGTTTTCGACACCGAGGAGGAAGCGATAGAAGCGCTCTCCAAGCATTTCGAGCCTCCCCCAAGCCGGTTGGATTCAGAATAATGGTGCAACGAGGAGCATGTCCCTTATGAACCGCTTCATAGCAGTTTCATTATGTGTGCTGACATTCGCCTTCCCCGCGGCTCTTATCGGTTGTCCCAAACCGAGCGACGATAACGGCGGCATCCCGCCCGGGAACGTTCTCGACATTCCCCCACTCGGGACTCGATTCGAATATACCGGCGAGGACCTTGACTGGAACCTCGCCGATCATCCGAGGATTCTCGCCAATCCCGAAGGAATTCGGCAGTTGAGGGATAATCCCGAGGGTGAACTTGCGCAGGAGCTTATCGGCGCCGCGCAGGCATTCCGCGATCTCGCCGCGTCCGATCCCGCGTTCAGCGAGCCCACCGCGCCGCTTACCTGGGCGTGGGGATACATCCTGACTGAAGACGAGACATATCTTCGGCTGGTGAGGGGATCGCTCGACGCGCTTCTTCAATTCCCGCCGATAGTCAAGGCTCCGGAAGGCGCGAACATACCGTTTCTGTACCAGGCATCCGCGCTTGGCGGAGTTTATGACCTTCTCTATGACGATTTCACCGTTGAGGAGCGGGAGCGAATCGAGAAGGTGCTCAGGGAGACCGTCTTTCACACGCTGGCGTACAAGGTCACCGAGTACAGCCCCGACATCAACTTCTGGGCGCACGACCCCGACGCTAACTACTTCGTCACGTTCTACTCAATGGCGGGGCTGGTGGCGATCGATCTCATCGGCGTGGAGCCGGACGCGGAGGATCTCGCCGAGCACTGCTGGTCGATGCTCAGAGAATCCCTGAACATTTTCGACACCACGAACGGCTGGCGTGAGGGACTTACCTACCTCGATTTCTGCTGGGGACAGTTCGCGTGCTATTTCCTTCTCGCGCTCGAAAGGAACACCGACCTCAGGCCGTACGATGAGCCCTGGTTCGGAAAAAGCGTCGGGTGGGCGATATGGGGAGCGTTGCCCGATCGTGCGACAATAGCGTGTTTCGGTGACAATGAGCCGGAGAACTACTCGGTCGCTAGTTGGCTTTATCGCGTGGGCGCGCTGACCGGCGAAGAATGGTATTTTGACGAGGCTGAAGCGACCGCGGCTGCGATCGCGGACTCCGATGCTCCTGACGAGATGCGACATCTCGCGCTCGATCTGCCGGTGTTCGAGGCGCTGTGTGTCGGACGGGAGCCGACCGGGCTAAGGCATTCGGTGGAGGAATATACGGGGCTTGACACTGTCTATTTTCCGGGTCTGGAGTGGGGCTTCATACGAACGCCGCCTGCGGGCGCTGCGGATTGGTCCGAGGACGATTTCTATTGCGCGTTCAAGTCGGGAGCGGCGGGATACGATCACAATCATCTCGACCAGGGATCGCTCATACTCGCGGCCTACTCGGAAGTGCTTCTGTCCGATCCCGGACGCGGCGGTCCCGACATCATCCGGCAGGACCCCCACATCAACTGCCTTTTCGAGGCCGGACTGGGCCACAACACGCTGATTGTCGGCGACGGGTGCTATGAAGACCTGGGCCTGTTCCCGGACAACCCGACTTACTTCGCGCGTCCGGGAGCCTTCACATCGGAGGAGATCACCGACGAGTATATCCAGTACACGACCGACAACTCGGGGCTGTATCCGACCGAGCCTCTCGGCGAGTATAGAAGGACGTTCCTTTACATCAGGCCCGGCATTGTCGACGGCGCCGATGCGGGGGTGCTGATCCTCGCCGACAGGGTCGATTTCCGCGAGGAGAAAGAGCACTCGTTCCTGTTCCATACGCCGGGTGAAGTGGAGATGACAGGCGACGGAATCGCGAGGCTGATTAACGGCGACGCCCGTCTCGATTATTACGGCTTCTGCACGATCCCGACGGTCGATAAGACCGAGCGACAGGAAACGACCTGGGACATAAGGGACTCGACGTGCTACTACCGCTCGACCGCGGCGCCGTCGACCGGTAGCGACTGGGTTCATGTCCTGATTCCATGCCGCACGGACGGCCCTGAAACCCCCCGCCCCGAGATAACAATGCACATGCACGGCATCGAGGTTGTATGGGACGACTACTCGCTCATGCTGATGGTCGAGCGAGACAAGGGATGGGTCGTATCGCAACCCGGCGAGTAGCTCGGAATACCGCTGTCTTGCGGGGCGCGTTGTCTTTCCGTCTTGGCGAGAACGCATATCCCCCCCCAACATATTGACAAACTACGAATTTAGAGTTAAGTTTGAATGCGCA
>CAYLVL010000012.1:0-17867 GCA_964387135.1 uncultured Planctomycetota bacterium | reverse complement strand
ACCGGCATAACGGAAGCACCTGATCAGGGCCGCGCCGGTGACGGCGTTGCGAACATGGCCGATATGGAAGGCCTTGTGAGTGTTCGGCTGGGAGTACTCCACCATCACCTTCCCGCCGTGCTTCTCCTCCCTGCCCCAATCGGTTCCTTTTTCAAGAATGGAAGCCACGAGTTGCCGGCCGAAATCACCAGGTCGGAGGAAGCAGTTCACGTAGCCCTTGACCGCCTCGACCGCCTCGAATTCCCCGGTCGCGTCGAGATTCTCAGCGATCAGGTCCGCAATCTCATCAGCGAAGGCCTTCAGCTCTTTCTTGTCCGCATCGGGTCTTGCCTCCCTGGCAATCTGAAAGGCGTTCGAAAGCGCAAGCCCCACCCGTCCCTTGAACGGGACTTCGCGAAGAACGGGTTCGATCGCAGGGAGACCCTCTTCGCGGAGAATGCCGACGATCAGCTTCCTGAGTCTGGACCGCATCCCGATTTCCCGCCCATCAGCGTTTTGTCATTACCTTTCAGCCCCGGCTCCTCCCCACCGGAAATGTATTTCTCGTAGAACTCCTTTACTTCGGGCTCATCGAGGATGTCGATAGGCTCGATGCTGCGTCTCCGATCGACAAGCTGCGCGGCCTGCAAGAGCGATTTCTGCTGGCTCTGGAATGTCATCCAGATCATCGTCACGCCCAGAAGAGCAGCGAGGAGCAGTGCGGCGGGCACACTTCTGCGCATGTGTCTCGACTGCTGTGTCATTGTCACCCCGATCCGCCTGTTCTCGTACGGCCTCGCAACCGGAGCGTAATCATCGGCCAGCATAAGGAAATGCACCGAGTCGTGGGTGGGAGCGAACTTGAAGCTGGCGCTGTTGGAGACAACCTCAGCCGAGACCGGATCGCCGTCCTCGACATCTATGAAATCAATCTCGGTCAGACTCGACTCGGGCCATCCCGTCAGCTTGATGTCCACCCACCTCGACCCATGAAGCATGTTGATGCGGACGTAGATGTAGGGATCGTTCGCGATGATGAACATGTCCGCCCCGTTGAGCAGGTCGGCCTGGACTCCCCGCCGGACATACTGCGTTCTCATCCGATCCTCTATTTCAAACGAATGGCAGTCCTCCATCATGTACTGGTTCAGCAGGAGAGGGTCCTGTACCTCGATTACTCCGCCCAGAGCTCTGAAGGTCGCCAGATCGAACTGAGCCCCGGGACCGAGCCACGACTTCGCGGCCTCCTGCTCAATAAGCTCCCGGGCGAGATAGACCACGTTGCGATACTGTTCGAGAACCGGCTTGCCCAGCCTGATCTCATCGATGCCCACAATTTCCAGCTGCACACCGGTCCTCTGATGGAGGGCGAGTTGTGAGAGCTGGAGCATAATGCTGCCGTTCTGCTCCGCATAGAACGCCGAATAAAGGCAGGGAATATCCAGGATCGCCACTTGACCCCGCCTTATTCTCTTGGGAGGCGGCAGGATCGACAGGGGTTGCGCCCTTTCAATAGCAACCTCATCGTTCCATGACCAGCGATGGCTGTGTTTCTCGATGAATCCCGACGTCCAGATTGGATAAGCGCCCGCCGCCTTGATCATGTAGGCGATATGAGTGATGTCAATGGATGACGGGGGGGCGGCCGTGTCAGGCTCGATCAGCACAACCGCGAGTCGACCGTTCCGCGCGACCTGATTGATGGTCAGGGCCAGGTGCATCGCGGATGACTCGCTTCTCGCATTGGTCGGGTCAAACGACCTTGACGACAATCTGAAGGCGATCACGGCGCCGTCCACATCGGCATGAAGCATCTGCCTGGTGCTGTCGGCGGCCTGGACCATGGCCAGATACCCGTTGTCGTTCCTGTAATTCAATGCAGGCTCCATGCCGATCAGAACAAGGTGCTCGTTCCCGACTTCCCTGAATGCGCTCAGAAGTCCCTCAAACGCTTCTCTTTTCCACGCGAGACGGAGCCCTGCGAATGTCCGGAACTCGGGACGCTTGTCCCATGAACCATGCGAATAGCGGGGCAGCGGAAAAGTCGTGAGAGGAATTCCGGTTACCTCGTTGAATCTGTTCACGGAATAGAGGGAGTAATCGCATATCCCCACCACGCCGTCACGTCCGCCGCCCGGATAAGCAAGCGTGACGGGTCCGGAGAGGTACCATCCAAGGAGAGCCGGCTCGCTTCGGATCGTGTTGTAAAGGCTGTAAACGATGTTGCTTACGGCTCTCATTGTGTCGGGATGGTAGTAGAGAGGAACGCCTGTGCCGTTGGCCCACCTGAGGGGACCGTCATTCCCCATCGCCGGCTCGCGCTCGGGATCGACGATATAGCTGGTCATCAATCGACCGCTTCCCTCTTCTCCACGGAAAAACCATGCCGGCGCCCGGCTCAGCTCCAGGGAAATAATGACCTTCAGCCCGAGATCATCGGCGTACTGAAGGAGCTCCTGCACGCGGGTGGCGTCCACACGATTCGGCTCCGGCTCGATGGACGGCCAGTCCACTCTGAGCATGAAGCACCGGAAGCCCATCTCCGCTGTCTTTCGCATTCGGCTTCGAATGGCCTGGCTTGACTGCTCGGACATGGTTCCGGTCGCGCAGAGACCCGACGGATCGAAGTATTCTCCACGGAACTGAAGAACCGGAACCTGCTGCTCCTCGTCGCTATGTACCGCAACAATCGGCGGCGGCGCTTCCTCGACGGCAGGTATGACAATTCCCGGGGTCTCGGCGGACTCGTCGGGAATCTCGGCCGTCCAGCCCGACTCCGGAAACTCACTCTCTCCATTTGGCATTTCCTCCGATGTAGCGATGCTTGGTGAATCCTGCGCCGGGGATGAAAAGGGCGCGATTGCACACAATGCGAAGCACAACGTCATCGACAGCATCAGCCGCAAGGCAATCTCGAAACGCATATGCCCGGCTTCAGGCATCACTTCGATGCAATCTCCTCCCTGCCCTGTTTTCTGTTCAATGCGTCCTTCAGAAGCGTCCTGATCCTCTCCACACGCGATTCCCAGCTGTTTTCCCTTGCTATCTTTATTCTTCTTTCTCTCGCCGGTGAGGACGGCTCTTCTCTCAGCGCGATTTCCGTAAGCGCCACGAACTCGTCCGGGCCGCCTGCAAGGTATACCAGTTCCTCGTGACGCGCAACCTCCGGAAGCGGAGTAGCCACGACCGGCTTGCCCATGGCGAAGTACTCGTAGAGCTTCAGCGGATTCACAACTCTGGTCAGGTCATTCAATGCGAACGGTATCGTGCCCACATCGAACATCCTCGCATAGTATGGAAGCTCCTCATAGGAGACACCGCCGGGAGCGTGCACGTTCGAAAAGCCGCTCATAGACGGCTTCTCCCTTTTCCACGGTCCCAGAAGCACGATTGACCATTCGGGATGTCTTTCAGCAGCGAGAAACAGATGCTTAAGGTCCACCCACGGCGCGATGTCGCCCATGTAGCCGATAATCGGCTTCGGCAGTGATTCGATGTCGAGAATTCTCTTTTCGGGGATCGGGACGACACCTCCGCTCGCGAAATGCTCGGGCTCGCAGCCGTTCTGAACGACAAAGGTGTGAGGATTGAATTCGACCAGCCGGTCCCTCAGTTCGTCGGTTGTCGTTACAACAAGATCCGCCCTTCCCGCGAGCTCGTTCATCGCTTCGATTATCTCGGTGCGATACTGTCTCTCGCCTGGAAACTCACCGAACGCGTCGAAACAGTCGAATACCGACAGTATTTCGTCATACATGCCGACAGAATGCAGTCCGTACGGCGAGAAAATCCAGAGAATCACGCGCCTGTCTTTCGGAAGAAGCGGCTTGAGATGTGCGGCGACTCTCTCGGCCGAGGCTTTCATCGCGCGAACATATCCCCTCGATCTCGGGAAGTAAGGCGGTGCCTTGTATACATAGAGATTTTCTCCTGCCTCTCTGAGACCTTCCTTGAATCGCGAGGTCGCGCGATCAAACGGTCGACCCTCAATGAGGAACTTGAGTCGGGACGGAGTGCTCTCCACGTAGACGACCGGAAGGTATTTCGACAGCCTGCGCGCGAGATGGTGATGGCGCTGCATCAGGCCGTCGAACGGGATGCACTCGAGCATGACCAGTATGCAGTCAGCCGGCGGTGTCAACCGGTATCTCCCTTTGCGGTTTGAAGCCGCGCTTCCATAGCTCGAAGACAAACGCGTTCCAGCGGTAATGGGGAAGAAGACTCTCGCGTTTCCGGGGCTGTAGCAGCATGCGAAGCCCGAAGTACGCGACCTTGACAAGCGAGCCGACAACCGTGCAAAGCTTGAACCACTGAAGCATCGCCGAGTTGTAGTGCTTCCGGTAGAACTTCTTCGCGCTCTCGTACTGCATCAGGCGCCTGTGGGAGGTGAGCTTCTCGAAGCTCTTGCCCTCAAGATGCACGATTTCCAGATCAGGAATGAACACGACCTTCCATCCGGCCTTCTTGATTCTCAGACACCAGTCGGTTTCCTCGTAGTACGCGAAAAAGGTCTCTGCATCGAACATGCCGACTTTCTCAATGATGCTCCTTTTTACGAAGAAAGCGGCACCCGAGACGTAGCCGACCTCCATCGGCTCCTTCATGTTCTTGTCCGGAATCACACCCAGCGCCCTTCTGCGATTACCCCACATCCAACCCGGCAGAAACGCGGTGGTGAAAATGCTCCACGCGGTCGGGAAGTAGCCGAAGCTTGTTGTGGGTCTGCCGTCGTCACGAATGAGGGAGGGGCCAACCACACCGACATCGGCGTGCTCCACGAGATACCGATAGAGCCCGGTCAGCGCCCCTTTTCTCATAACTGTGTCGGAATTGAGCAAACCGATCACGTCACCCAGCGCCATTTCAATTCCCTGGTTGTTCCCCCCGGTGAAACCAAGATTCTTCCGGTTTCTGACCAGCCTGATGTGAGGGATAGAGCCGTATTTCTTCTCAAGCGCCTCCGGTGAGCCGTCGCACGATGCATTGTCGATTATTATCAGCTCCCAGGGAACATCGGGCGGGTAATCAAGAATGCTGTCGATGCAGTTGGTGGTGATGTCGAGGGTGTTCCACGACAATACGATCAGGCTTAACGCGACTTCCTCCGCTCCCATGATTTCGCTCATCAGTTCAGATAACCGAGGCCTTTCAGCAAATCCTCCATTTCGTCAGCGTCGTCGTCGCACGGCTCCGCGTGCCTTTTCTCCTCGACGAAGCTCTCCCTCCGCTCGGGATGCGCCTCAAGGAAGGCGGGATCCAGAGCGTCCGACAGCACCCTGCCGTCCATACCCTCATCGCATGGAATCCCCCAGCATGTCAGAATGGTCGGAGCGACATCCTGTATCCGGCTCCCCTCAAGCTCGATTCCCGGCTTGACCATCGGACCTTTCATAACCAGTATCCCCTCACGTCTATGGAACCCGGCTCTCGGCTGCGTCCATTTCCCGACCATGGGGGGCTCGATATCCTCCGCGACAACCATCGAGTGACCGCGAAGCTGGAAGATTATATCCGGCGCCTGCCCCAGGTACTCGCCGGAATAGACATTCTCGCGCGGCTCCACCCAGTCGAACAGCGGATTTCCATCGCCAGGATGCAACACCTTCCTCAGCTTCACGATCAACTCATCCCTTACCTTGTGATACTCGCCGCCCATGCCGACAATTCCCCACGGCTCCCTTCCCTGCACATTGATGAACACTCCCTGCTCGACCGATCCGCCGGAGTATGCACGTGTACCGGACCAGTCGATGACGGAGTAGGGATCGAACGGCTTGCGCTCGCCCCCGGCGGCTTTTCGACGCCTCTCAAGACCCAGGGCGCTCCTCAGGAATCGCCTCACGGGCTCAGGCAGCATCCACGCGATCTTCCGCCGCAAGCCACCCTCGGCCTCGGCGCGAAACTTCAGGTATCCAAGGTCTCTCAGCAGCCTGTTGAGTTTCAGCATGCCATCAAGACGGCCGAATCCATGATCGCTGACCACCACGACAAGATCGTCCGGATTCATGCGCCCGGCCAGCTCACCGACTACCCGATCCATTCGTCCGAGCACTTCAAACATCCGTTCCCTTAATTCCTGTTCCCATCGCTTCAGCGGCGACGCATCGTTTTCGGGCATCAGAACCTGCCAGAATAAATGCGAGAGCCTGTCGGGAGCAACGAGAACGCAGGCGGTGAGATCAACGGGGTATTTCTCCATCAGGTATTGCATTGCCTTGCCACGGGAGTCGACCGCCCTGCCCACCTGCTCGACGAACTCGAAACACTTTTCCGGGTCGGTCACATCCGGGCTCTCGCCGCGAAGGAGATCGACATCGCTTATGTACCCGCCCGTCTCCCTGACGATCTCGTCAACAAGACCGCCCGGAAGGCCGATCTCGTCTCTCGTTGGAGGAACCGGCATACCACCTATCACGTAGCCCTTCACCGGTACGGGTGGGAACGTGAGCGGGAGATTGACCAGCCCGGCTCTCTTGTCCCTCGTGGCAGCGATATCCCACATTTTCGGACCGCCGACGCTCCCGAGGGTTACCCAGGGTCGGTGCGTGGAGTCAGTGCCCATCCTCCGGCGAAAATCATAGACGCCGTGACGTCCCGGTGATCGCCCGGTGTAGAGGCTGGACCACGCGCTGGCGGTAACGGGCGGGATGGTGCTCTCCAGACCGCCCTTGGCTCCCTGCGACACAAGCTCAGCCAGGCAGGGCAGCCTGCCCTCTTTCATCAGGGGATCGAGAAGCCTCCACGTCGCTCCGTCGAGACCGACAAGGAGCACGTGCGAAGCAGGCGTCGGAGAATCTCCGGGAAAAGTTGAACTCTGAAGTGTCATTATCAGCGGTCGGCAAGCGTGCCGGGTTTGATCAGCTCCCGGACAATCGCCCATTCACCGGGAGCGACAACCCTCATGAGCAGCACCAGAACGGGAAAAACCACTATGGCCGAGAGAATTCCCGGCAGCCAGTGGAGCCCGTACAGGTATTCCGCCACCAAATTTGTAATGATACCACAGAGCGTCGGGAGCAGGAAAAGACTGACAACATGAAGACCGCGTCCCACGCGGTGCAACAGCACCAGCCCGTAGGTGAGAATGGTCAGCTCGCACGCTACCGCCGCGTACGCCGCTCCCGGGACACCCACGAGCGGGATCAGCACCAGATCCAGTATCGCGAGCACCACCACTCCCGCCAGCACTGTCCGGAACTCGAACTCGGGTCGCTTCAACGCAACGAAAAGACTTCTCATAACCTGGGATGGGAAGGAGAGAGCGACTGCCCATGCTATAAACGGGTACACCCGGAGAGCGGTCGCATACACGCTCTTGAATGTCGGGTCCATTGATGTCACGAGAGGCAGGACCTGATATCGTGCGACAGTCAACATAATCATCAGGGGCAGCGCGATCAGGTAGAGAAACTTCATCAGCGCGGTCGCGTAATTTTGAAACGATCTCGTCGGCTCCTCGGCCTTTCGGGCAAGAGTGGGAAACAGCGCCGGACGTATGCTGAACGGGATGAACTTGAGCTGAATAAGAAGGTTATTGGGACTGGAGAATTGCGTGATGAGGCCATGACCCGCGAGTCGATCGATGAAGAACGGGTGCATGCGATCCTGGAGCGTTCTCAACAGCGTCGCGTAACCCAGTCCCAGCGATTCCCTGAAAACCTCCCATGCTTCATTCACTCGAAAATGGAGTTTCGGCTTGACGACAAACGTCACAAGCACGATGTTGCTCACGATCACGTGGACCACGCCTACCGCAAGAAGCCCGATGAAGAACATTGACAGGGTCCACGAGTGGCGCGCGCCATAGATGTAGACACCCGCGCTCAGAACGGATTGCAGAACCAGGAGGATCGCCTCGTTACTGAGTTTCTCGTATGCCTTGAATCCCGCTCCCGCGACGGAGTAGCCGTACCCGACGAGATACGCTGCTGTCAGCGCGCAGGCGGACAGAATGAACTCATTCCGAAGGCCCGCTTCTGAAAGCTGAGTACCCGCGTAGACAAACGCTGCAAGTACTCCGATCACGGCAAGAGCCAGCGCGAGAATGAAGCTCGCGAGATAGCATGTTCCGAGGTAATGGGGGCCGTTGTCGAGATCGATGGCGATCTTACGGATGGTGACGTGCACCATGCCGTCCTGGAAATTCATCGCGATCAGCGCGCCGAAGGCAGTGACTAGGTAGTAGGTGCTCTCGAGGCCGGCATCGAGGAATTGAAGGAGGAAGATCGAACCGACGAACAGGACGAACTTCGAGATGACGTTCGCGACGAGCATGCAGAGAGCGTTGAACGCGAGAAGCCGCGCGCGAGTCATCGACTCTCAGCCCCTTTTATCTCCGGGAGCTGATCCCCGGGAACGCTCCGGTAGCGCATCACGATCATCGAAAGACCAAAAAGCAGGAGGGTAAGGGCGTACGCGCCCTGCGACCGTATCAGCATGTTGTTGTAGTGAATGACCGGCACCATCGCGAGCGTCGCCGCGAGAGTGCCGATCACCCATCCACGGTCGGCGGGGAAGAGTTTTCTCCTAAGAAGCACGATGCAGTTCCAGTAGATACCCGCGAGGAGGGTGATCACAACCCCGATTCCCAGCAGGCCGAGCTTGTACCAGTACCATACGTAGCCCGAATGGAGATAGAGCTCGAACCTTGCGGGTTTCCTGGGATTGAAATTCTTGCTGATCAGCGAGCCGGGACCGTACCCGATAATCGGCTCCTTCGCAATGTTTTCCAGGGCTTCCTGTGTCTCAAGCTCCCTGAAATGGAGGCTTGTCCCTCCTGCGCCCACATTCAAAGCCTGGGTGATTCTCTTCACGAGAGCGACGTCGAAAGTCGTTCTGACTACCGGGACCGACAGAATGAGTATCGTCGCGATTAACGCCATCACACCGACGAAAATCAGAAGGTCCTTGATCCATTTCCATCGCCGTCCCGCGCCGACGAGCATGGTCGCGATGATAATCGCGATGATGGTGCCGCCGATCGCTCCGCGAAACATCGACACTCCAACCCTCGCAAGGCTTAGAAGCAACGCGAACTGGTAGAATTTCCGCCTGCCCGGCAGCATCTCCTCGTCGTACACAAGCACCATCCCGAGAAGCGGAACGAGGAAGAAGTTGAAATCGTACGGACCGGTTCCGTAGCGGATGGCGGCGATTCCCACATAACCGTTGCGCCACGGCTCGAACGCGAGATTGTAGCCCCACAGCGGAACGAGGATCACAAGGTTGCCGATGATGAACCAGTCCAGGATGAAATACCTGGTATTCCTGCCGTCTTCGTCCTCCCTGTAGAGGACACGCGCGAGAACGACGATCCCGGCAAAAATGCACTGCGGAATGATGTCCATCATGTAATCGGAGAACTGATTTCCGACCAACAGGCTGATCGGGAGGTATACGAGGACCGCCAAGAGCGGCAGAAGCAGCACCCACTCAAGCGCAGTGAGCGGCGGGATTGCGCGATCCCGAAGAAGCTCGCGACAGAAATAGGAAAGCGCCAGCACCAGGTAGATTATCAGGACGCCCCACGCGAACCACTGGGTCTGCACGAGCATGGGCACGCCGGTGAGGTTGTTCTCCTCGGCGGTGTCGGCCAGCGCGTTGATTACATTGATGGTGCTCTCGGTGAAGAGAAGCGCCATCAGACAAAGGATTCCGTACTTCGGGCGAAAGAAGGTGAGCGCGAGTACCCCGATTCCGCCGAGCACGCCCGCGGCATAGCCTAGGTCCTTGCGATCCGTGACCAGGTAGAAGAGAACCAGCGCCAGAACGATCAGCGGGATTTCAAGCCAGAGGAGACGGCGTCGGAGTGCCGATTGAGCCACCCCGGTCACCCCCCGGTCGACGCCCGTCTTCGACGCGCGGCGTCAACCCAGAAAATCACGAGTATCCCGATCCAGAGCGACAGCGCCAATGTGCCCAGGGTGATAACGAGCTTGCGCGGCCGGACCGGCTTGGTGGGAACGAGGGCCTCATCGAGCACGGTGAACGGCTCCTCCTCGCGCATCTCCTGTATACGAGCCTGCTCCAGTTCCTGGGTTATCACGATGTAGATCGATTCCTGGACGTCGCGGTCGCGCTCAAGCTCGATGAGCCGCCTTTCCTCGGGGGGAAAAGTATCGAGCCTTGCATCGAGCTCGGCAAGAATCTCCTCGCCGACTGCAAGCTGTGCTTGATACGCGGCAGTCTCCACCATGAGGGTCGCGACGGCGGCGTCATAGTAGTCGGCGAACTCGCGATAAAGCTCCCTTCGAATCGCCTCGATCTCGTTCTCGATAATCACGACCTCTGGATTTTCAGGAGTGGCCCACATGAGCGCCTGCTGCCGCTTCAGCTCCAGGTCGGCCAGATCGCTCCTGAGCCGCGCTATCGCCTGATCAGTGAGGGATTCAAGAGCGGGCACCGGGGCTTCCTCTCCGGGATGCTCGCCGGCAGCAAGCCATGTGTAGTAGTCCTCCATGTCCATCCCGGCTTCGGCCATTCCCCTTGCCTGGCTCTGGCTCCCCCGGTAGTCGATCTCCGCCTGCGCGACCAGCGCCTCGATCTCGGCGTAGGACGAGATGAGCTGTTTCGCCTGCTCCTCGACCGACAGTATTCCCGTCTCCTCCTTCACCCTCTGTATCTCCATCTCCGCCTGCTGCAACGCATCCTCGACCTCGAGCTGCCGCGCTTCTAGGAAAGTCGCGAGGTCGCTCTGGGTGGACTGGTTGACCTCGTTCAGAAATGCGAGTGTCTCGCCCACATAGGTATTGGCGACATCCGCTGCGATGGCGGCATCGGTATGGAGGAACGTAACGATGGCGACACCGCGATCCCTGTCGTCAACATCCACCCTTTTCTGCATGCGCCTGTAAACGGCCCTGAGTTTTTCATCCTCGGTCAGATCGCGATCTCTTCCGATGTCCTTGTAGGTCGCGAGAAGGTCGATGCCCTCGTCTTCCTTGAGCCTTTCGTACACCCTCCGCGCAAGCGTGCGGCTTTCGATAATGGCGATATGGTTGTAGAGGGTCGCGGAGCTTTCAAGAAGTCTGCTCATTCCGCTTACGGGGAGATCCATCTCGCTCAGGCTGCGACGCATGAAAGACGACGCTCTCTGAAGGGGGAAAATGACGCTGACCTTGCCCTCGTAGACCGGGGTCAGGATGAAGAAAACCAGGATCAGAGAGGCGACGGTGGGAACGAGCGTAATTAGAGCCAGAAGCTTCCAGTAGCGGATAACAACGGAGAAATAGCTCTGGGGAGGTGCGTCCATAACAAAATGCTGCTACTTCAGAAAAAGGATTATAGGACCGGGAAGGTGCCATGTCAAAGCGCCTCCAGCTACAGTTTACGCATCTCGGACAAGATTGCACCTGTTCGAGAGATATTAAAGTATAAAAAGTGGGCAATTCCACCCGTCGGGCGTGGGGAAGTCCGGCCTGCGGATTATTCACCGATTGGACAACAAGGTGTTGACCGTTTCAGGCCGCATGTGATAGCCTTTACATGAAAGCCCGTGAAACCATCGCGGGCAACCGGAGGTGACCATGAGATTCCACAGTGCTCTCCTGGTTGTTTGTGTAATGCTTCTGATGACTCTGGGATGCGGCGGTGGCGACGGCGAAGGACCGACGGCACCCACCTACCCCGTCGGCAAGCCAACAGGTGTCGATGCCACTCCCGGCAACCGATCGGCTACCGTCACCTGGAATGAAGTACCGGGAGCAGTAGGATACTACGTTTACATCTCCTACGACGGCATCGGTTTTCACCGATATGCCGGGGGCGTAATCAGAGGTACGTCCTTCTCCGTCTTCAACCTCAACAACGGCCAGACCTACTACTTTGGAGTCTCCGCAGTAGGAAGCGGAGGATGGGAATCATCGATATCTTATCCCGGCGGAGCACCGACCGCCAAGGCGGTGATACCCAGGCCGGAAGTGGGGCCGACGGATCCGAATGAAGGCCCCCCCGATCCGCCCCGGAATCTCCAGGGCGTGGCCAAGGATGCGGCCTGCGAGATCCAGTGGACTGCAAGCGAGGCTGGAGATCTGGACTACTACCGCATCTACCGTCTAACCGGTCCGCCCACGGGGTTATCGATCTGGCCGCTGGTTGTCGACCAGTGGACCCAGACCATGTACCGGGATGACGATCTCGTGAACGACCAGTCTTATTCCTACAGGATCACGGCCGTCGACACCGAGACTCCCGCACTCGAAAGCGATCCGTCCAATGTGGTCACGCTCACACCAATGGACTTCCCGCCCGAGATGCTTCAGAACCTCAGCATCTACGTGAATCCGGGACGCATACTGCTCGAATGGGACGAGCCTGAAGAGGCCGATATCACGAAATACGCCCTGGAGCGCGTCGAGGGCAAGGACCCAGTGAGCGGCGCGGAGATTGTGACCCGTTTCGTAATCAACAAACCCACCGGGACACTCGAAGATCCGGACATCTATGGCGAAGGGCTGCTGATGGTCTACAGGGACCTGGAACGGGGAATCATCGTCGTCCAGGATATGTTCGTCACGGTCGGAGTTATCTATACCTACCGGGTGACGGCAATCGACGCCAGCAACCAGGAAGGACCGACGGCAGAAATCACGGCGCTCATTCCCGTCTACTGATCAACTCCCGACATTACGAAAAACTTCCGGGCTCCTTCACGGCGCCCGTTTTATTATTCCTGTGTTTACATGATCGGCCCATAGCGTATAATGACACCTTCAATGGACCTGGGACTGCCGGGCATCTATGCTCACACGCTGCGGGGGATCAGGAACAACCTCCTCGTCTATCTTCTTCTCCTGCTGTGGGGATTGGCCCAGGGCATTATCCTGGCAGCGCTTGTCACGCTTGGCGCGTTGATCTGGCTGGGATCGGTGGCCACACTGAAGCCGGGTCCCAACATGCCGAGCTCGGCTCTGTACATCACCGCCACTCTCCTGGGAATCCTTCTCCTTGTGCTCGGACTGCTGTCGGCCACCACGCGCGCCGGGATTCTGTCCTTCGGATCGAAAATCCGCAAGGGCGAAAAGGCCGGAGCGGGAGACTTCTTCCGGGGAATAATCCGATTCACTCTTCCGCTGTTCATCGGCGGGATCATTGTGGGCATGCTGTCGAGCATCCCGGCGCTGGTTTTTCTTGTTTTCGCGCGATGGAGCGTAACGGGCATAGCGTCCGAAGTCCTGACTACCGGATGGAACTTCGCGAGGGCACTCGAGCTTCTCAGGTATCTCTGGAATCTGATGCTTGTGGCGGGAGCGGCGCAGATAGTGATCTTTTTCTGGATGGCACCGTGGGATGAGATGGTGGTGCTGTACGAGCTACCGTATCCCGAGGCTCTCGCCAGGAGCTTCTCTTTCGTGTTCAGCCGAAGGCATTTCATTAGGGTAATCGGGCTGACGATCGCCAACGCGCTGATAGCGCAGATAGTCCTTCTGCTGACGAACATGGGCGTTTTTTTAGAAGGACTTGAAACAGGAGCGGGATTCGGGTATCTCCGTGTTCTGATCAACGCGTCATCGAGCTCGATCACCAGCTTCGCGCAATTCGCGCTTCTGCCGTTCTTCGCTTTCTCGCAGCTCTACCTGCTTCCCTGGCCGAAGAAAGCGCCGCAGGTGATCGAGATCAATCGCGTCGCCGAGGGAACTGCGGAGCTGAGACGGGTATAATGCAACTGCCATCAATGACTCTTGAAAGGATTCACGAGACATGACATTCAGCACCAAGCTCAATACTGGAAATCTCGTATCGGCCTCGTACCCGGTGCTGGTAGTGCCGGCGTACGAAGGAGGCGATCTGCATCCGGATCTGAAGGATCTGGACAGGCACTGGAAGAGAGCGCTTGCATCCGCTCTCAAGAACGATGTCTTAACCAAAGAGGGCGAGGTGCATGTTGTGCCGAGCCCTGAAGGCAAGGGCATCATGCGGGTGGCCTTTGTCGGGATGGGACGCGAGGACGAGGCGGACATCGAAACCGTACGCAAAGCCGCCGGATCGGCCGCGGGGGTTTTGAGAAAGCGGAATGTCGGACGAATCGTGTTTCTGGTGGAGGCATTCGTGCCGCCCGAGGAGGATCTTGAATCAACATCGAAGGCGCTTATCGAAGGCGCGAGGCTCGGCTCCTATGTCTTCGATCGCTTCAAGACGGAAAAAGACACGCACACGCTTGCGGGTGCCGAATTGCATCTGCCGAAAGGCACTAAGACTCGGGAGCTTATGCCCATTCTCGACGAGACCCTGACCCTGACCACGTCCACAATCATCGCTCGCGACTGGAACAACACCCCCGGCAACTTCGCCACGCCCACGCATATCGCGAATCTGTCCAGGGACATCGCGAAGGAGGCCGGGCTGTCGGTAAGGATTTTGGAAGAGAAGGACTGCGACAAGCTGGGCATGGGAGCATTTCTGGGAGTGGCCAAGGGCAGCGACGAGCCGCCCAAGCTCATCGTGCTCGATTACAAGCCGAAGAAGTACTCGAAGACGTTCTGCATGGTGGGAAAGGCGATAACGTTCGACTCCGGGGGAATAAGCATCAAGCCCGCGAAGGACATGCACGTGATGAAAGCCGACATGGGCGGGGGTATCGCGGTGATCGCCACGATGCGGGCTCTGGGCATACTGAAACCACGCGACGCGAGGATCGTCGGCATCGTGCCCGCCTGCGAGAACATGCCCGGCGGCAGCGCGCAGAAGCCGGGCGACATCATAAGGACGCAAAGCGGGAAAAGCATCGAGGTAATCAACACGGATGCGGAGGGAAGGCTGATACTCGCAGATGGCCTTGAGTATGCCAAGCGCGAGTACCGTCCCGACGCGATGATCGATGTCGCGACCCTTACCGGCGCCTGCGTAATCGCGCTTGGAGAGGAAGTGGCCGGATTCTGGACCGACGAGGAAGATCTCGCCCGATTGATAACGGAAGCATCGAAGATCACCGGCGAGAGGGTCTGGCGAATGCCCCTGGTGAAGTCCTACGAGGAGCATTTGAAAAGCGAGACGGCAGATACGACGAACACGGGCAAGCGCGAGGGCGGCGCGATCACGGCCGCCCTGTTCCTCAGGAAATTCGTGGGCGACACGCCCTGGCTGCACCTCGACATAGCCGGGCCGTTCTGGTCGAACGAGAACAGGCCCTACATCCAGAAAGGCGCGACAGGATTCGGCCCGAGGCTTCTCTATGAGTTCATAACCAGGTGGATCCAGGCCTGAGATAACTAAAGAGCGTCAATTACCCGACATGACTCCGTCGAACGGTCATGAAGGGCCCTGCGGGCACCTACGGTCGTTTCGCTATCCCGCTTGACTTCATCCCGTAGTTGACTATCCTAACGTGCTTATAGAACCGATCAGCACACCAGGAGACCACTGATGAAAGCGTTCAGATTTATGCTGGCTGTATTCGCAGTCCTGATTATGATGGTGTTGATGGCCTGCCAGCCGAAACCGGCGCCGCAACCCGGACCTCCGGACAACTCGACGGATGCCGACATCGAGTCACGGGATACGGAAGCCGAATCGGAAGAGCCAGAAGGCGTCGAGTTCACCATCGGGGACGAAGACGAGGAGGTTCATGTCACGTACAGCGGAGAAGACGCCGGCTCGGTAGTGGTAACCGACGAGAGCGGGGAGTCGGTAGTGACGATCACCAAGGAGATGCCGGAAGGCTGGCCCGAGGATGTGCCGCTGATGGAAGGCTTCACCCTGCAAGGCGGAGCAACCGCTGCCGAAAGCGACGAGCATCGCGAGGGACTTGTGGTTAACGCCAAAGGTGACGTACCATTGGCGGATGTCGAGGCGTTCTACGGCGATCTTCCGGGATGGACCAGGGTGAATGTCCCGACGGGCACGATGGGACAGGACGTTCTCCTTGTGGTGCTTGAAAGGGGAGAAGAGCACCTGAACGTCACGGCGCAGGTGACCGACGAGGGAACGGAGTTGCAGATGCTCTACGTCGCCACCAATTGATTGAGCATGTGGTTTGAATACCGGGGATAAAAGCTGCGGTAACGCAGCATTGAAGGCAGCGAATATACAGAGCGGCTCCGGAGGGTCGTCCGGGCCGGTTTTTTCAAGTTTGCAGAAAAACAGATCTCAAGACGGAGGAGCGAGATGCGAGTAACCGTACCAGTTCTTCTCTTCGCGACACTCGCGCTACTGCTGGCGATATGCGCCTGCGGTGGGGGCGAAGGAGGAGGGGATCAGCCGAGTCCCCCTCAGCCTGCGCCGGAACAGCCTGCGGAGCCGGAAGAGCCCGCTGAGCCGGTGCCCATCGACTTCAGCGGCCAGTCCGCTTCCGAGTTCATCACCAAGTGGGCGGAGCTTGGCGAGAACCAGGACGACATCCTGGCTATAGCCGAAACGGACGATGAGGGCAACTACATCGATCCGTACGAGTGGCATATCTCGGAGATCGCCATGGACACCATGGACACCTACCAGATGCAGCTCGAGCCCGGTGAGTACTTCCTGGCCGGCTACGGCGGAATGGGCCTTGTGAACCTGGACTTTTATGTCCTCGGCGAGGATGCGGAGTCCGAGGATGACTACCTGGATTATGATGACGCCGAGGACAAGATGCCGATGGCATCGTTCGAGCTTGAGGAGCCGCAGTCGATCATGATCAGGGTCGATCCGGTGGAGTTCGAGGAAGGCCGCGAGGGCGCCGTTTACTGCTGGGCGCTCTACAAGGACCTGTAGTACCGGAATCGGAGCTCAAGGCTGTCCCTCAGTGATTGAGGACCGCTCGCGCGGTTGCCTTTGACTTTGCCTCATCACTCTGTTAGAATTCGCATTCGCGCTTGGGCGCGATATTTTTGTGTGCCCGGGCGACTACTCGCGTGACCAAGGAGGTCCGACCGGTTGTACGAAATAACCATGAAGCAGCTGCTGGAGGCCGGGATACATTTCGGCCACCAGACAAAGCGCTGGAACCCCAAGATGGCCCGGTACATCTACACCGAGCGAAACGGGATCTATGTACTGGACCTTCAGCAAACCCTCAAACTCCTCGAAGTCGCCTACAACTACATCCGCGATCTCACCGCCTCGGGCGGTACCGTGATGTTTGTCGGCACGAAGCGCCAGGCCCAGGAGGCGGTGAGGCAGCACGCGGAAAGGTGCGGCTCCCCTTATGTAAACCAGCGATGGCTTGGGGGAACGCTCACCAATTTCCAGACCATCCGCAAGCGCATCGACTATCGCAACGAGCTCGAGGAGAAAATCAAGAACAACGATTTCCCGGGCCTTACGAAGAAGGAAATCCTTCTGCTTACCAAGAAGTTCGACAAGCTCAACAAGTTCCTGGGGGGCATCAAGGACATGACCAGCCTCCCGGACTGTCTTTTCATAATCGATCTCAAGAAAGAGCACAACGCGGTGCGCGAGGCAAGGAAGCTCGGCATCCCGGTCGCGGCGATTCTCGACACGAACTGCGATCCGGACGATGCGGACATTCCCATCCCCGGTAACGATGACGCTGTGAAAGCCATCACACTTTTCTGCGAGACCATCGCCAATGCCGTTATCGAGGGTCGTGAGGGACGCGATTTCTCAACCGAAGAGAGAATAGCGGCCGCCATGCCATCGGTGCAGGCGGCGCCGGAAGTCGCAGAGTCCGAAGCTGCTCCTGCTGAAGCAAGCGAGGAAGCAGCGATTGTCGCGGCAGAGGAGCAATCGCAGCCCTCGACATTATCCGAAACAGAAAGCCCGGATGAGACTGCTGAGACAGACACATCATCCGGTACGGAGGCATGACTCAAATGGCCGACTACAAACCGACAGCCGCTGAAATAAAAGAGCTTAGAAAGAAGACCCTGGCGGGTTTCCAGGACTGCCAGAAAGCCCTGGCGGAGGCCGGAGGCGACATGGCGGGCGCGGAGGAGATCATACGCAAGAAG
>CAYLVL010000011.1:2203-18242 GCA_964387135.1 uncultured Planctomycetota bacterium | reverse complement strand
AATGCACCGTCAGCATCACGCCCGCCACGATTCCCAGCCCTTCATCAAGCACCTTCGCCATCGGCGCGAGGCAGTTGGTTGTGCAGCTCGCGTTCGAGGCTATGATGTGCTTCGATGGATCATACTGCTCGTGGTTCACGCCGTATACGAGCGTCACATCCGGTCCCTCTCCCTTCCCGGGAGCCGAGATGAACACCCTCTTGGCTCCCGCATCAAGATGCTTCATGCAGCCCTTTCGATCCGCGAACTTCCCGGTCGCCTCGATCGATACATCCACGCCCATCTCCTTCCACGGGAGCTCACTCGGGTCGTTGTGTATCAGGCACTTGATGGTTTTGCCGATGTCCGGCAGACGGATCTCGTCCGCATCCTCATCGTACTCGCAATCGAACTTGTGGTAGATAGTGTCGTACTTCAGGGTATGCCCTTTCACCTGCGTCTTGGACCTCGAGTTTACTGCCACCACGTCCCACGGCACATCCAGCCCTTTTCGCAGTCGCTCGGCCCAGATTCTCACTATCAGGCGTCCTATTCGGCCGAATCCATTGATCCCCACTTTCACGGTCATGTTCTCGCTCCTCCAGGTGTTCTCTCTAATATTCTGAAACCGGCAGGCGGTTCTTTCAGACCGTCCGCCTATTTACTGATGTCACGATGAACCACGTTCACCTCGTAACCCCGCTCTCTAAGATCCGCGCCGATCTTCTCGGCGATGTATACGCTACGATGCCGCCCCCCGGTACAGCCGATCGCCACGTTCAGCCTCAACCTGCCTTCCTCGCCGAACTTGGGAATCAGCCATGCCAGCAAACCGTCCACCTTCTTCAGAAACGCTTTGCATTCCGGTGCCCGTTCGACATACTTCCCCACCTCGTCTTCAAGCCCCGTTCTGTCCTTCAACTCAGGCTCGTAAAACGGATTGGGAAGAAATCGTACATCGAAAACGAAATCCGGATCGAGCGGTATTCCGTACTTGTATCCGAACGATAGCACCCTGATGCTCGTCTGAGGCTTCTCGCGCTCGGCCGAGATGTAGGTCTCTATGTGTCGCCTGAGATCGGCAGGATAAAGGTTCGACGTGTCGAGCGTGAAATCCGCCTCCCTCTCGACCGGCGCAAGCAGCTCCCGTTCCCTCTCAAGAGTGTTGTCAAGCTGCTCCCCGGGACGTGCCAGCGGGTGCTCGCGACGCGTTTCCTTATATCGTCTGACAAGAATGTGATCCTTCGCGTCGAGAAAAACCATCTTTATATCGTATCCGGCCTTCTTGAGCTCCCTTACGCTTCCGAGAAGACCCTCGAAGAACTCCCTCGCTCGGATGTCGATTACCACCGCCATGCCCGCGAAGCTGTGACCGCCGTTGGAGCCGGCCAGGCATAAAGCGATGAACTTGTCAAGCAATTGCGGGGGTAGATTGTCTATGGTGAAGTAGTTCGCGTCCTCGAATACGCGCAGGGCGCTTGTCTTGCCCGCACCGGACATCCCGGTGATAACCACTATGGCGGGAGTGCGAGCAACATCCGGGCGCGGTGCCTCGGTTCCAGGTTGCATCTCCGGTAGAGGTATAACGCCTCCCATCAGGCCCTTCCGGCCGGATAATTAAGGAATCGGCATTATAACATAGAGAGGATTTCCCGCCTACATTTAACCGCCATTAAACAGGATTAAAATCCTGCTGAAAGCGCCTGTCCCCTCTATTTTCACTCCTCATGCTCTATCCCCTCGTGCCTTAGAAGCCTCTTCTTTTCCTCAGGGCCCCCCGCGAATCCGCCGATCTTCCCTCCCGACGCCAGCAGCCTGTGGCACGGGATAATCAGCGGCACCGGATTCCGTTTCGCAGCCTGCCCGACCGCCCTCGCCGCTCCGGGCTTCCCGATCTGCTTAGCAAGCTCCCCGTACGACATCGATTTGCCGTACGGTATCCCCAGAAGCGCCTTCCACACTTTCTTCTGGAACGCCGTTCCCTCCGGCGCGACCGGTACCGTGAATTTCTTCCGCTCTCCGGTATGATATTCGTGAACCTCCCGCCTGAGCCTCTCCAGGTTCCTTCTGGCCGCCGCTCCCACCTGGATATCGGCTATGTCGGGAAGAGCCTGCTCGACCTCTTCGCGATCCCCCGACCAGTATAGAATTATCACTCCCTCATCCCCCGCGATCGCCCCGTACCAGATATCCCCTTCCTTCCAGATCACTGAACCACGCGTCATGGACACTCACGCTCCCTTCTTCCGTGCCTTCCTCCCTTCAGTACTGTAGCCGAACATGCTTGCGAGGAATCTGCCCGTATGGCTGTCCGTTCGCCCGGCGATCTCCTCGGGGGTTCCCGCAGCCACAAGGTATCCTCCTTCATCCCCGCCTTCTGGACCGAGATCTATCACATAATCGCTGGCCGCAACCACATCCAGATTATGCTCGATGACAACGACGGTATTACCCATATCGACAAGACGCTGGAGAACCGCAAGCAGTTTCTTTACATCAAAGTAATGCAGTCCCGTGGTGGGCTCATCAAGGATGTACATCACCCTCCCCTGCTTCTTCTTGGCCAGCTCACTCGCCAGCTTCACCCTCTGTGCCTCGCCCCCCGAAAGTGTCGGCGCGGGCTGGCCGAGACGTATGTAGCCCAGCCCGACATCCTGGATCAGCTTCAGTCGATCGGAAATCGCCTTGTGTGCGGAGAAGAACTCAACCGCGGTATCCACCGTCATCTCCAGTACATCATGGATGTTCTTCCCGCGATACTTGATCTCCAGCGTCTCCCGATTGTAACGCTTTCCTCCGCATGTCTCGCACATGACGTAGACATCCGGCAGAAAGTGCATCTCTATCTTCAGCATCCCGTCGCCGCTGCATTTCGCGCATCGTCCCCCTGCCACATTGAAGCTGAATCGACCCGGAGTGTAGCCGCGCGCTTTCGCTTCCGGCGTGTTTGCAAACAGGGTTCTTATCTTGTCGAACGTCTTCGTGTAGGTGACCGGATTGGATCGAGGAGTGCGACCGATCGGCGACTGATCCACAACAATCGCCGCATCGATATGCTCAATACCGTCAAGCCCGTCGCACAGTCCGGGTTTCTCGGTTCGCAGCCCGAACTCATGCGCGATGTTCCTCCAGAGTGTCTCATCGACAAGACTCGACTTCCCGCTCCCTGAGACACCTGTCACCGCGATGAACGTCCCCAGCGGCAGCGCGATGTCCATCCCTTTCAGGTTATTGTGACGGGGATTACGGACGATCAACTGCTTGCCGTTCCCGCTACGGTATTTCCTCTTCGGGAAAGCGGTCATCTCGCTTTTCAGCCTGAGGAAACGTCCGGTCGGGCTTTCATCATTTCGCTCCACTTCCTCCGGACGGCCCTGCGCGACAACCCTCCCGCCATGCACCCCCGCGCCGGGCCCCAGGTCGATTACATGATCCGCCGACCGGATGGTGTTCTCGTCGTGCTCGACCACTATCACTGTATTGCCCAGATCCCTGAGTCCCTTCAGGGTGCTTACCAGACGCGCGTTGTCTCTCTGGTGAAGCCCGATCGACGGCTCGTCCAGAATGTAGAGCACTCCCGCAAGATTGCTTCCGATCTGCGTTGCGAGACGGATGCGCTGGCTCTCCCCACCCGACAACGTCCTCGCACTTCGGGCAAGCGTTATATAGGAGAGTCCCACATTGTTAAGAAACGCCAGACGCGCGATGATCTCCCTTAAAATCCTCTCGCCGACCTTGCGCTGGAAGTCGGTCAGCCTGACGCCCTCGAAGAACTCAAGCGCCTCCACGACCGATTTCTGAGTGACCCGGAAGATGTTCTCATCCCCGATCGTGACCGCCAGCGCGATCTCATTCAACCGCTGACCGTTGCATGCCGGGCACGGTCGGTCGCTCATGTACATCTCCAGGACGTTCCTGATGTAGTCGGATGTGGTTTCGTGATACCTCCTCTGGAGGTAATTCAGGATACCCCTGAATGTGAAACGGCCCTTCCTTCGCCTCCCCTGCGAGTCGTGGAACGTGAATTTCACACGTACCGCCCGATCTCCGTTGATAAGCGCATTGACCGCCTCCGGATCCTGCTCGTCCAGCGGCACGTACGGATCGATCCCCAGCTCGTGCGCCGCCGCGTGTATCATGCTTGTCAGGTATCCGGAGCTCGTGCCCCGCCACGGCAGTATCGCTTCCTCGACAAGCGACTTGTCCATGTCTACCACAAGGTCCGGATCGATCTCCTTGAGCGTGCCCAGACCGCCACACCGCTCGCAGGCCCCGTACGGTGAATTGAAGCTGAAAAGCTTGGGAGTTATCTCGGGAAGGGATACCCCGCATTCGTCGCACGCAAACCTCGTGCTGTACAACTGCTCTTCACCCGTGTCGGGTTCTAGCACGATGACCATACCGTCGGCCCGCTCCAGACTCAGCTCCACCGATTCCGTAAGTCGCTGCTTCGCGTCTCCTTTGACCTTGAGTCGGTCGACCACTATGTCAATCGAGTGTATCCCGTACCTGTCGAGTTCGATATCGTCGGTCAGAAGCCGGATTTCACCGTCCACCCTGACCCGGCTGAAGCCCTCCTGCGTCAGGCCCTTGAATAGCTTCTGGTACTGCCCCTTCTTCCTCCTGACAATCGGCGCGAGAATGTAGAGTTTCGTTCCCTCCGGTTTCTGGAGAACCTTGTCTACGATCTCCTGCGGCGACTGGCTGGACACTCTCGCGCCGCACTTCGGGCAGTGCGGCTCCCCCACCCTCGCGTAGAGAAGTCGCAGGTAGTCGTAAATCTCGGTTACAGTCCCGACCGTCGATCGCGGATTGTGGCTCGTCGCTTTCTGATCGATCGATATCGCCGGCGACAGACCCTCGATGTAGTCGACATCAGGCTTGTCCATCTGCCCGAGGAACTGCCGCGCATAGGACGAGAGGCTTTCAACATATCGACGCTGCCCCTCGGCATAGATCGTGTCGAACGCAAGCGACGACTTGCCCGATCCGGACAGCCCGGTTATCACCACAAGCTGATTTCGCGGAATCTCAACATCGATATTCTTCAGGTTGTGCTGCCTCGCGCCACGAATGCTTATCGTGCCGCGCTCATGCGGAACATGCACAATTCTGTCGCTGGTTCTGTTCTCTTTATCGGGCATCTCTCGACTGACGTCCCGGGAATCCGACTATCAACACCAGCTAAAAGAAGAAAGATGAATTCTCTTCTTCTTCGCCGGTGTCCTCTTCCGATTCGCCCTCACCTGTTCCCTCTTCACCGTTCTCTTCCGTTTCTTCCTCAGTCCCCCCGATAGCAGCCAGACGCTGCTCGACCTCCGCACGAAGCGCCGGATCGGTCTCCAGCTCCAGGTACTTCTCCAGATAGGTTCGTCCCTGGGCGGTGTCCCCCGCGGTGAGATACGCCATCCCGAGTTCATAGTTCACCTGAGCGTAATCAGGATGCACTCCGTACGCCTCAAGCAGCAGACGAATCGCGGCATCGGTGGATCCGATCGCGCGCATCCTCCTTCCCCGACTCAATCTGTCCTGATAAAGCTCATCCCCCTCAAGCTCCGGAAGCTCCAGCTCAGGCTCGATCTCTTCCTCTTCAGCTTCCTCAGTGCCTTCTTCTTCCTCCACTGCCTCCTCATCAGTTTCTCCTTCTTCCGTACCTTCTTCGACACCCTCATCTTCCGTCCCTTCCTCCTCCGTACCCTCCATTGCCTCCTCGTCTTCCTCCGTTTCCTCATCCCCAGTCGCTTCTTCTTCATCCGCAGCCATTTCGTCCTCGACCGCCTCCTCTGATGCCGGCTCCTCTTCCAGAATTTCTTCTTCCTCTACTTCTTCTTCAGACTGCTCCTCGTCCGTTCCCTCATCCTCCAATCCCTCATCCTCATCAGGACAGGTAAGCTGATCGATTATCGTCTGCGCATCCCTCGACAGCCTCGATTCGCCCCTCTCGTATCGAATTGCGTCCCCGAATGCCGCTACCGCGTTCGTCTCGTCCCCCTGGTCGAGGAACAACTCGCCCGCCCTGTAGTGCGCCAGCGGATACTCGGGATCGTTTTCCAGCGCCTTACTGATGTTCTCCCACGCGAGCTCTGTCTCTCCCAGACGGTTGTAGACATACGCCAGGTTCGCGTAGATGGACGGATCGGTCGGGCGCATGTCGCGAGCCAGAAGGTAGTGGTCCCTCGCCTCGTACATGTTCCCGTCGTCCGCGTAGGCCCCGGCGAGGTTCTTCATAGCCTCGAAGTTGTTCGGATCGGCCCTCAGCGCGGCCTCGAACTCCGTGATCGCGTTCTTGTAGTCGCCGGCCTCAAGATACGCAACGCCGCGATTGTATCGATCCACCCCTGCCGAGTCGGTCTCTTGACGTGTGCAGGATGCGAGCGACATACACGCCATCGCCAGCATAACTAATGCCAGTGAGTACCCAATGAAGCGAGTCATTCGTCCTTCTCCTCCCCGGACGATCCGGGTCCCGTTACATTGTCGATCCATTCAAGGTACTTAGGGTTCCCGGAGACTATCGGCATCGCGACAACCTCAGGGTGATCATATGGATGAACGGCGAGTATTCTCTCGGTTAGCTTGTCCGCCAGCGCTTCGGCGGTTTTCAGTACCAGAAGCGCCTCGCTCTCTTCCTCGATCTTCCCCTCCCACTCGTATACAGACACCAGGCCGGGGACCACGTTCACGCAGGCAGCGAGGCGGTTCTCTACAACATCACGAGCGATCCTGCGACCCTCCTCAACGGACGGCACCGTGGACATAACTACGACATATCCGGTACCCTCGGCCACCATAACTCAACAAAAATGCAGTGTAAGCACCAGCAACCTGTGATTTTAGCACGGATTTCGATGCAGTCCAAGTTTATTGTTTGCAGGAGAAGAAAGGGATTCCGGATACCCCTTGGATAAAGGATACCAAAGCACTACTCCCTGCCAACGCTGGGGCAGGACTCTACTCGCCTTGCTCGGCCAGCATTTCAGCGCCTGCCTCGGCCATCGCAGCCCATCCCTGCGAGCCCTGGATTCGCTCGAGCGGCCCCTGCCCGATGGCCAGGTAGGCCGCGATCGATCCGTCCGGAAGATAGAAATAGAACTGCGCGTACGCCCTGTCCTCCCCTTCAATAAACGGCGACGGCCCGAGAGTGTAGGAGTAATTTCCTGCAAGTTCGGCGTCGGTCAGGTCAGTCTCTCCCGAGGCGTAGAGCTCGTACATCGGGTCCTGGCGTGGTTCGGTTTGGTAATAGCACGGAACCGCGGTCCACTCCACAGCCTCCATAGGCCCTCCGGTATACGGATTCACCCACGCGTTATCATTGCGACGCCCAAGCAGCGAGATGTAACCATCCAGCGAGACAGGAACGCTGTCGATGATATTACCTGCATGATACATGATTTCATTTGCTGTCCGATAAACCAAGTAGATTCTCGCGCGAGCCTCATCGTCCGGCGGTATCCCGAAACGCTCTCGATATGGTCCGGGATCTCCGTGTCCCATCTGCTTAGCGTCCCGCTGTCCTTCGAGGAAGAGCGTCTTGCCATCAGTAGTGTAGGAAACCGGATCACCCGCCCACGGCACACGCTCACCTGGGGGAACCGCGCCGGGCTCGTACGCGGCGTCAAGCTCTCCCATATGCTGATAGAACCTGAACCATCCCGTATCGGCATCATTCTCGATGAAGATGTCACCCTTGCTGTATTCCCTGCTGTTGACAACATCTTCGCCTGTGTAGCGATTTGCGAAGACGATCGGCAGCAGCCCTTCCGAGATCAGCGTTTCATAGGTGAAGCTGCCTGCGCCTCCATTGAACATGCCTATTCCGTCGGCCACGCAGAAGAGCAGAATACCCTCTGTCATGGACGCCTTGAACATCATCTCTTCAGTGAAGTTGGGGTTGTTGAGATGGGTTCCCTCTTCGTGACTGGCTGTGGCAGCCTCATCCTGAACGTGATGCTCCGGAGAGGATTGAACCACAGGCTCTGATTTCTTGCTGCATGCTCCAAACACCACGGATAAGCACACTACCAGAACGACGGACAATGCGAATGCGATAGCTCCAACCGCATTTTTGGCCATTTCTCATTTCCTCCCTTGTCTGTCAATAATGCCTTGTCACCTTAGTCGCAATCGCATGTTACCGGGTAAGAACGCTTCGCGTACACAACGCGAGCTCCCAATGGACTCAGGCCGGGATTTGATGACGGACGGAGCATGCTACTCTCGGTGTCCAGGTAAGCATCAAGTTGCGCTGCAAAGGTTTGGCTGTGCGCCCCATCGGCGCTTGTGACGCCTATGCAACCAGCAACGGGCCAGCAGTAACGGAAAGCCTTGTTGGGTTGACCTTCGCATGTATCACAATTCTGAAAGTAAGTATCCGTATTCGTGTCGCAAGCCCAGTCATCCCAGTAAATCGCCGGCGTGCCGCTTCTGCATATCGACTTCACAGGATACGGATCGTAGTTCTCGTATACATCATATATTCTAACCCTAACATGATATTCTTCCACGCCAACAGTTACCGGGAGGTAATAATAGTAATCGTCGTTGTCCCAGTCAGTCGGGCCGCGCGAGAAAGTATTGTGCGGATCATGAAGATTACACCAGGTGTCATCTCCCTCCCAAGGATAACACGATGTGTTGTCAGTAGGAGGCGGCCACGCAAGCGACCGACTCGGAATCAGATTCGCCAGGAGCATCATTACCATTAATATCAGTACATTTTGCATTTCTCTACCTCCGATCATCTTGAATACAAAAATAGTGAACGATTCGAGATCAGTGTGTCAAGCCCCGAATAAAAGAAATTCCAAATGCCTTTCATACGGCCAAAACACGCTGTTTCCCATCTGAGAAATAGTATAATTGCCCAGGTGGCTTCAACTGCAAGCTCAATCCCCGAAGTTCTCATCGCTGCCGGAGGTACCGGCGGGCACATTTTCCCTGCGCTTGCAGTCATGGAAGTCCTCGCCGAACGTCATCCCCACATCCGCTTCGCATGGCTCGGAAGCAGCCACCGCATGGAGTCCAGACTGATTCCATCGAGAGGCATCGGCTTCATCGGGCTAAGGCAGACCGAATTGCGTCGCCGCCCGACTCCCGCCAATATCCTCTACAACATCCGCACCCTCTGGTTTCTGCTGAGATCGATCTTTCAATCTATCGGGATCGTCAGGAAGCTCAAGCCGTGCATGGTCCTGAATACCGGCGGCTTCGCGGCGGGTGCGGCGGGGATCGCGGCATGGCTGACCGGCACTCCGCTGATCATCATCGAGCCGAACGCATATCCGGGTATCACCAACAAGTGGCTCGGAAAACGGGCGAGGCTGGTTTTCACCGCCTACCCCGACGCCAACCGCTTCTTCCCGAAAGACCGGATCATCTCCACAGGTGCTCCGGCAAGACGCGAAATCGTCGCGAAGGACAGAAATCAGGCGAGAGCGGAGCTCGGCATCACCGATGAGATCATGATCCTCGCGATGGGCGGAAGCCAGGGAGCCAAGTCGATCAACCGCCTGCTGCCCGATGCTATCAAAAGAGTCATCCAAAACAAACCCGACATCCGCCTGAGGGTAATCCATCAATGTGGCCATGAAAAATCGGGGAATGTCGACGTCGACAGAACGGTCCTCCCGCAATCGATCTACCAGGTGATTGAATTCATCGACGATGTACCGACCTATCTTGCAGCCGCAGACATCGTCATATCGAGAGCGGGAGCATCAACTCTCTCCGAGATCGGCTGCCGCGGACTCCCGTCGATTCTCATTCCCTACCCTCGCTCGTCGGAAAACCACCAGGTGAAGAATGCCAGAGCATGGGAGGCGGCGGGAGCGGCAATATGCATCGAGGAATCGGAACTGAACCCGGGATCGCTCGGCGACAGGCTCTCAAAGCTGTTGAACGATCCTCAGAAGCGCGCCGCGATGGGCGAAGCCGCGAAACAATTCGGAAATCCGTCCGCCGCGGAGAAAATAGCCGACCGACTGGACCAGTTCATCAGACCATACCGTGTTTCTTAACGTAATCATCCCGAGCTACCGGGCGAAAGCCACGATCGCCGAGACCATAAGATCGGTTCTCGCGAATCGAACCACATTCTCCGGCGAATTCGACATCACCGTCGTGGATTCTTCCGACGATGACACTGCCGATGCCGTGGAGAGTCTCCCACAGAAAGTCAGGATCATCCGGCTTCCCGAAAGAGCCTATCCCGGTGCTGCACGCAATCGCGGAGTTGCGAACACAAACGGGGATATCATCTGCTTCATCGACGCTGACGCTCGCGCCGCGGATAACTGGCTCAGCGCGATCCGTGGGTACTTCGAATCTCATCCGGATGTTGCGGCGGTCGGAGGACCGGTGCTCAATGCCAACCCCGATGAGGGCTACTCACGTCTCGCACACTGGTGCGAGTTCTCCGGCTACGGCCCCAACGCCCCGGAAGGCGTGCGACGAGTCCAGCCGACCGTCAACGTCGCCATCCGTCGCGATGTTTTCGAGCACTACGGCCCATTCCTCGAAGATCAGTTCGGCAACGAGGATGTCCTGCTGTTCCACAGGATGAAGCTCGCTGGCGAGCAACTCCATTTCACGAGGACCATCCGCGTCTACCATCGAAACAAAACCCGACTTGAAGACATCTACCGCCATCAGCACAATCTCGGAAGATGCACCGGTCGGGCACGAGTCATGTTCGACCTCCCCGGCTCGTTTCTAACACGTCCCGGATGGCCGTGGCTCGTCCCCCTTGTCAAGACTCACTTCATCGGATGGCGGCTTCTCACGCAGGAAACCCGAGAGTGGCCCGCATTCCTCGCAAGCTGGCCGAGGGTGCTTGCCGCCATGCAACATTTCGCACGAGGCTTCAACGAGGGTGCAAGGGAAGGACAAAAGGAGGAAAGATGAGCAAGCTGGAATTCACCGGAGAGCGTTTCGTACCTCACAAAAGTCCCAAGAAGCTGGAATCGGAGCATCGATCGCGCTACGCGTTCGCGCTCGAATACATCGCCGACCGAAGAGTGCTCGATATCGGCTGCGGCGAGGGCTACGGAAGCTACATGATGATCGGCTCCGCGAAATCCGTCGTCGGCGTCGACATCGACGAGGAAGCCATCGAGCACGCAAAGGAGATGTACGAGTCGACCAACCTGGATTACCAGGTCGCCGACGTAACGAAACTTCCCTTCGCGGACTGCGAGTTCGATGCCGCCGTGTGCTTCGAGGTCATCGAGCATATCGAGAATCCCGAAGCGGTGATGAGCGAAGCCGCGAGAGTTCTGAAGCCCGACGGCGCCTTCATCGTCAGCACACCAAACGGCGCCGTACGAACCTCGTCCAGACCTAATCCCTACCACGTTAAGGAATTCAACATCCATGAACTCGAGCAACTGGTCGTCGCTGCATTCCCCACTGACAAATGGACCCTGTCGATCTTCGGCCAGTTCCAGAGGTACAAGAACTACACGAAGGCCGGTGTGATGTTCAAGAACGCCTACCTCACCATCAAAGGTGCGCTCGGTATCGGCCCCGGCGATAGCGACCACTCATCCACCGGCGGAGGTCTGGAGTTCGACTTCCACACCGACAAAGCCGACCTCGCGGAGTATCTGGTGGCGGTCGTCCGGGGGCGCTAGTTGACCGACGACGCATGGCAATGCGTCGCTACGGAATCCCATATCACAGATGAAGGGCTGTGGCACACACAGTGCGAGTCCGCGAGCGATGTGTGTGCCACTCTCAAAGGAGCGCGGACTTTCCAGTCCGCATCGCCCGGAAGGGCCGGGGACTCGCCGGCATTCGCCTCCCCTACCTCCCCTCCTCCACTCCCGCAGCCTCATAATCCACCACGATCACCGCTGCGCCGTGAAATCTCCCATGACGCAGATCATCCAGCGCGACATTCGTCTCCTCCAGCGGATACGGCGTCGCCTCCGTTTTCACCGGCACCTTCGGCGCGAGCGCAAGAAATTCCTCGCCGTCCCTTCGCGTCAGGTTCGCGACCGACTTGATCGACCTCTCACTCCACAGGATCTCGTACGGGAACGACGGGATATCGCTCATGTGGATCCCCGCGCAGACAACTATCCCGCCTTTCCTCAAAGCGCGCAAGGCCGCAGGCACGAGTGGTCCGACCGGCGCGAAGATAATCGCCGCATCCAGAAGCTCGGGCGGCAACTCGTCCGATCCTCCCGCCCATACGGCTCCGAGACCTCGTGCGAACTTCTGCCCGTCCTCATCGCCCGGACGTGTGAACGCGTAAACCTCCCTGCCCTCGTAAATCGCCACCTGAATCATGATGTGCGCCGCGGCCCCAAAACCGTACAGACCGAGCCTTTTCGCATCCCCGGTGAATCGGTACGACCGATAGCCGATCAATCCCGCGCACAACAGCGGCGCGGCCTGTAGATCGGGGTATCCTGCGGGTATCGGAAAGATGAACCGCTCGCTCGCGACCGTCATCTCCGCGAATCCGCCGTCGATCTGATAGCCCGTGTATTTCGCGTTGTCGCAGAGATTCTCGAGTCCCTTCAGGCAGAACTCACACTTGCCGCAACTGTCGCCGAGCCACGGCACGCCGACCTTGTCGCCCTTCCCGAATCCCGACACTCCCTCCCCGACCTCGACCACACTCCCGACAATCTGGTGTCCCGCCACAAGCGGGAGCTTCGGCTCGGTCAGCTCGCCGTCGACCACATGCAGATCGGTCCGGCACACCCCGCACGTGTGCACCTTGATCAGCACCTGTCCCGGACCCGGTGTCGGATCGGGAATCTCCTTGAGCACAAGCGGCTTTCCGATTTCCTCGAGGACCATCGCACGCATCGGGTATGTCTCCTCTCACAAAACTTGTGCGACGCATGATAGCACCATCTCGTGCAAAGCAGAAAGCCCGGCCCGATTGGCATCCTGCAAGGCAACACAATGTTGCCATGCGTCCCTTCATCGTTGTAGAATCCTTTTTCAGCCCGGGGGAATGCCCGGGCAGGTTATTGTTGTGCCCGAAGAACGCAAGCCACTGGACGTCGAGACGCTTTTCAGCAAGGACCTGACGCTGTCCGGTCCGTCTACGCAGCGGTATGAAGAGGACGCAACATTGCCCGGCGGCCCCGGAGGCGAGTCCATCGCTCGCGGTACTTTTGTCATCCTCCTTTCCCGGATATTCGGGCTCGGTTGCACATTCATCACCATGAACGTTGTCCTCCCGAGGCTCATGCCCGAGGGCCATTTCGGCAACTTCCAGGTCCTCATGAGCTTCGTGCTCGCCTTCGAGATCGCCCTCCACTACGGGCTGCCCGCGGCGGTAAGCAAGTTCATCGCGGAGGATCGCGCCTTCCTCGGCTATTTCCTTACCAAGGGCTTCATGCTCCAGGTCTGGTTCAGCCTGATCCTGTTCGCAATCAGCCTGTTGATAAGCCCCATTGCGACGATCTACTTCAATGAAAGCCGGACATTCGCCCTCCTATTCGCGCTGGCGATGATCGATATCCCCGCCTACGCGATGTACAACATCCGGATGAGCGTCCTCAACGGCCTCCGACGATTCACCAGGGAATCCTATACGGTCATCTGGTATAACGCCAGCCGCACCGTCATGACAATCGGCGGCGTATGGTGGGCGGCGTCAGTCGGTCGAATCGACCTCATGATCGCCATCGCTCTCATCGCCAATATCCTCTCGAGCGTCGTCGGCCTTTTCTGGAGCATTCAGTACACGAAGGGATTCGAGGGCTATCGCGAAGTGCCGGGAATGGTCGGCACAATCGTCAGGTTCATCACCCCGAACATCGTAGCAATGGCTGTCTATCAGGCCCTCCTCAAGGTCGACCTCTGGTGCGTCAAGGGCTTCATCACTTCGGGTATGAGCCCGGACGACGCAACGCAGGCCGACCAGATCCTCGGAAGCTACGCGTTCGCCGGACTGATCGCCCTGATCCCGTCCCTTCTCTACCACTCCCTTTACCCCGCCCTGTTCCCGACCATCAGTCATCATCTGGGACAGGGCAACATCGACAAGGTCAGAAAAATCATCGTGCAGGCGACCAAGGCCGGTTTCATCGTGCTTCTGCCAATATCCGTCGCCATGTGCGGTACGTCCAAGGAGATCTTCCAGATTCTCGTCGGCGACAAATACCCGTTCGCCTGGGAGTATCTCGGCATACTGGTCTTCGCCATGGCCGCCTATACTCTCTACCTCTCAGCGAGCATCATCATCATCGCTTCAAATCACCCCGAGTATCCGCTGAAGAACGTCACCTGCCTGCTGGTGAGCGCATTCACTCTCAACTGGGTTTTCATGAAAGCGCTGCCTTTCAACGTTTTCGGACCCGACGACCCGATCTCCCGCGCGCTTGGTGGACCGGCGGTCGCAATCATTGTCGGGCTGGTCGGCACCTGGTTCTTCGGCAGATGGATTGTAAAGCATTACGGGGTTTTCGCAGACTGGAAAGACGTGGCCAAAATCAGCCTGGCCTGCCTGTTGCCCGCCCCGTTGCTGTGGCTCATCGGCTGGCCTGGCTTCGGGATACTCGGGGAGTATGTGATATACTTCTGTCTCTATTCGATTCTCCTCTTCCTTGTCGGCGTGTTCGATCAGGAGGAGAAAACCAAGATATTAAGGTTGATCCGGATGGCCCCGAAAAAGACCGGTAATGAGTGAACTTTCGGGGCTTCGGACGGCTCCTGGAAATACTGAAGAAAGTACCTGAGGTGGTATTACATGACTGAGCCCGGGTCTTCAAAAGACCGAGATGAACTCTTCTGGCTGTTTCCCATACTCCTTGTGGTTGCCATCATCGGCATCACGATCATTGTCAAGCCCGGCGGATTCTCCCGGGGACCCGGCGGTATGGGTCCGGGTGGTCCCGTTCCCCAGGGCGCTCCCGAGGGCCAGGTCTCAGGCGCCCAGGCCGAGGATATCCCGGTTATCATCCCCGAATCCGATTCCAGCGGCGTCAGGACGCTCGACGACCTCTCCGAGCTCCTCACCGGCAACGAGGTCTACCAGTTGGAGGAAGATCAGCCCTCGGAAGGCACTTACGAGGAAAGCGTCACTCCGGGACCAGGCCTCAGAATCGTCTTCAAGTCCAACATCGAGGATGAAGAGAACTGGGACATCTACATGGTGGACGAGACGGGCTATAATCCCGTTCGCCTCACCTTCCTAGACTCAATCGAGAGATTCCCCTCGATCACCGCCGACGGCTCGAAGGTCTACTTCGTCAGCGACCGCGACGACGACCCCAATAACCCGAACCCGTTCGCGAAGAATTCCGAGATCTACATGATCGACATGGAGACCTTCGGTACCGACGCGTTCCCCGGTCCGCAGCGCCTGACCTTCAACGACGAGATCGACTACGGCGTAAGCGTTTCCGCCGACGGCACCCGCATGGTCTACATGTCCGCCACAAGGAACAATCCGAACCAGCCGGTCCTGATACTCGCCGACGGCATGGCGCGCAACGGACGGGTTATCGCCGACACCCGCCTCGAGAACGGCCTGCCGAAAATCTCCGGCGACGGCAACTACGTCGTCTACAACTCGTTCCTCGACGGCGAGATGGACATCTACCTGTACGATGTCCGCAACGATTTCACCGTCAACCTGACCAATTCCGATATTCCAGAGTATTTCCCGACCATCAACTACGACGGCAGCGTCATTGTTTACGAGAAGCTGCTCGGCGGTTCACCCACCGCCGTCGATTTCATTGAGCTTTTCGCCTGCGATCGGGACGGCGGCAACGAGCGACAGCTTACTCTCAATAAATTCGCCGACACCCTGCCCGCCATCACCGACGACGGTCAGTGGGTCGTCTTCGTAAGCAGACGGTGGGACTTCACCGGCGATGGTCACTACGACGAAACCATGTTCTACATGGACATAAACGGTGAAACAACCTACAAGATCACCAAGGACCCCTTCTACGAAGAAGAACCCGACGTCTAATTTCCAGGCGGCTGGAACGCCACCTTCCAGGCGGCCGGAACGCCACCTTCCAGGCGGCCGGAACGCCACCTTCCAGGCAGCCGGAACGCCACCTTCCAGGCGGCCGGAACGCCA
>CAYLVL010000011.1:0-2103 GCA_964387135.1 uncultured Planctomycetota bacterium | reverse complement strand
GGAACGCCACCTTCCAGGCAGCCGGAACGCCACCTTCCAGGCGGCCGGAACGCCATCTTCCAGATGGCAGAACAGAAAAAAAATGGAACCCGCCCGTTTCCGGGCGGGTTGGGTTCCATCTAACGCCAGTTTCCAGTCTCAGATACCTCTTCAAAAACCTACGTCCTTATGCAAAATCCTACCCTCCCGACTGCAATCTTGTCAACACCCTCACTCCGCCGTCGCCAGCCTGCCCTCGGCTTCCACAAGATCCGGACGCACCGGGTATCCGTTCGAGTTGGCGTAATCCCTGAATATCCCCAATATCTGCGTGGTCAGCGGTCCTGGCTTTCCGTTCCCAATTGAATACGGGCCGATCTTGACTACCGGTATCACTTCCGCGCCGGTTCCGCAAAGGAAGACCTCGTCGGCTGTATACAGATCGAACGGCGTGAAAATGTCCTCCCGAACCTCGTGTCCCTGCTCCCTCGCAAGATCAATAATGGTTTGCCTTGTTATCCCGGCCAGAATGCCCAGATACTTCGGCGGCGTGATGAATACACCGTCCTTGACGATGAAAATGTTGTCCGCGGTGCACTCCGAGACATACCCGTCGTGAGTCAGCATGATTCCCTCGATCGGGCCCATGGTTCCGCCCTTCTCCGCCAGACCCCTCGCGTACTCCACCTCGATCACGCCGAAGATGTTGCTCATGTAATTGCAGCTCTTGATGCGGCAATTGAGCATATCATGGCGGATCTTGCGGGTCTGGCAGATGATGACCTCCAGTCCGTCCTGGTATGCCTTCTCCGGGTAGAGCTGAAGGATATCGGTGATGATCACCAGCGTCGCGCCCTTGGTGCACTTGCGCGGATTGATGCCCAGGTCGCCTTCTCCCCGAGAGGCCACAAGGCGTATGTATGCTCTGTCGTAGTGCTCGTTGACCTGGCAAACCTTCACGATTTCGTCCATCAGCGTCTGTCGATCCATACCGATGTCGATCATGCAGACTTTCAGGGAGTCGAAGAAGCGATCGATATGTTCCTCGAACTTGAAGATGCGGCCGTTGTAAATGCGAATACCCTCGAAAACCCCGTCCCCATAGAGAAAACCATGATCGTATGCCGATACATAGGCCTCCTCCTTGGGACAAAGCTTGCCGTTGACGTAGGTTTGTATGCCCATTGAGCTTACTCCTTTCAATAACCGATGTTGCGATACCTTCCCCGGGATATATAAAGTCCTTCCGGACTGCTGACCGGGAACCGGAGTATAACATAACCCTTCCCTCCGCTCAATCATTCTGGGCCCGATACCGGCACTATATCACCGTCTTCTGAAAGGGCTGTTCAGCTCGGGCGCAGCGCAATTCGACGGTTTTGTAACTATGGTTAAAGTCTTGCGGCTGTCCCGCTAATCCCCTATAATGTGATGCAGTAACAAGGCGGTTCTGCGCGCGATCCGTGCGATCCCGCGGATTCCCTTTTTTGCCCGATGTTGCCTGGGACGGTGAGGGGTCGATTTTTGCATGCCTCCGCACCATAATAGCGGGGGCAGGGCTTTTTAATATGTTCGAAGGCGAACCATCAAGAAATACACGGGTCGCGATCGTTTCCCTTTCCAATCCCTTCAATATCGGAGCGAGGCATCTGAGCTCGCTCGCGAAGATTAACGGGTACGATACCCATATGCTCTTCGTCGGGGCGTTCCAGAAGAACGACATCTTCCCGCCCTCCGACAAAGACATCGACATCCTCACCAACCTCCTGACCGACGAAATCAAGCCCGACATAATCGGCATCTCCGTAAGCTGCTCCAGCTTCTATCGCACCGCCGTCAAGATCACCCATGACCTCAGGAAGAGTGGTTTCAACGGCATTGTGGCCTGGGGCGGTATCCACGCCATTCTCTGCCCGGAAGACTGCATCGAGCATGCCGACCTTGTCTTCACCGGCGAAGCCGAGGAGCCCTGGGTCGAATTCCTCGACCGGATTGAAAACCATAAGTCCCTGTCCGACCTCATCGGCGCGTGGGTCCGCGACAAGGACGGCACCGTCCACCGTAACGAGCGGAATCTCCCGCCCCAGGAGCTTGACGAGATCCCATTCCCGGACTACGACAACG
>CAYLVL010000010.1:0-18579 GCA_964387135.1 uncultured Planctomycetota bacterium | reverse complement strand
GAGCCAAGCTGTTACAGATGTACGATTTCAGCACCCCGACTGCATCATTCGCGGGCGCCGGGACCCCGCAGACAAGCGCTTACACATCAACTTACGCGACCACCCTGGGCCAGATACCGACTCCAACCCCCGCTCCGCCGCCCCCGCCGGCACGTCCGCAGCCTGCCGCGGCACCATCGCCGCCGACCGCTGGACCGGAGGGAGCATCGGAAACGGAGCAGGATCAGCTTGAGACAGTAGAAGTCAAGGTCGAGATGCCCGAGAACTTCAAATCAATCGTCAGGCGTGCCCGCAAGCAGCTATTGAAGTCGTCCGACAGAAAACTGCAGTTGGCCTTGAACGAGTTCCTTACTGCGCTCAACGAAGGGAAAGACGAAGATGACTTGATAGACCTATTTGATGACCTGGAAGATGCATACCACGACGCGAGAAAGCAAGCCGGCGGATGAATTGAAGCTGGTTGTCGATGAGCATCCGGAGAAGCTCAAGCTCGTCGGGCCAAGCTTCAACGGCCGGGTGTATCGTTCGGAGATCGGTCAATTGATCTACCGGCTGATTCCCATGTCCGAAGCGCCTCTCAAGAAAAGGGATGAAATCAGGAAATGGGTTGGGAAAAGGCTTGGGAACGGTGTCGCAACAATCAAGGATGCATACCAGCCCGAAGATGTACCCGGGGTTTACGTGGTGCGATACGAGGTCCGCCACTTTAGCGGCACCCTTGCCCAGGCATTGGAGGATCCTGATCAGCGCGTGCGGCTTCAACGCATGGCGAGTGTACTGCGAGCCGTGCCGGTATGGTGGGACACTCTCACGAGCCCCCTGCTTCCGATGCCCGCGGATATCGCGTTCGACTCAAGCGGCGCCGCATACCTGCTGCCCATGCCTTTCTTCGGACTTCCCGGTGTTGAAAAGATCTTTGCAGACCTGGAGCGCGGCCTGTATCTCGCTCCGGAGCTTGTAAGGGGAATCGCGGGCATTGACGGTCGGAGCGTCGACCGGTTTGTGCTCGGTGTGGAACTGCTGCGCTGTTTCTTCGAATTGTCCCTGCCTGCAAAGCCCAGTGATATCCTGCTTCAGGCTGCAAGCTGGAGCTTGCTTTCTCCCGACAACATGGAAAGCAGCCTTCCCTATTGGCTTGAAAGATTGCCGGCCACCGAGCAGGCGATTGCCGCCGCGCAGCGCCTGCTTTCATATGAACCTGAGCGCAGGAACCAGATCGACCTTCTGGATTTGGCTCGTCGAGCCGACCAGTGGCTCGAGTGGATGGATCCCATGAAAGCCGCGATCGATCTCAGGGCAAAAGGAAAGCCTCTCGAGGCCTTCGCGCTGCTGACCGACATCCTTCTAAGCGAGGAATCCTACGACCTGCTTGTGCTGGCGGCTGAAACCGCCAGCCGTTTCCTGGATCGTCCCCTTGAAGCAACGGACCTCTACGAAAGGGCAATCACGATGGATCCGCAAAAGCCCGAAGCATATGAGGGGCAATTCAGAGCCATCGCAGCCGGTCGGCACAAGACACAACTTAAGAAGTTCATGGAGATCGACAGCCCCGCCCGCGAATCGATTGACAACAGGATCCAACGCGATTTTGCCAGGATAGCTCTGGACCCCGAAGTTGGTAAGTCCTGCGAGCTGGAGATGGCGGAGTACTATCTCTGGCGAGGGCAGTACGATACAGCCGCCGCATTCATCTACGAGCGGCTTTTTGAGGGCGACAAGCATCTGTGGTGGAAGTTCGAGATGAATCTTGCATATGCCCGGGCCCTGACGGGCCAGAGAAGATACGCCGAGGCACGAGAGCAATTGAGAGCGATCAAGGATGCCCTTACTCTGGCGCAGACAACCGGGAACTTCAGCGAGCAGGATCTTAGGCCGCATCGCCAGTCCCTGATGCGAATCGAGATGAACCTGCACGAAGTCATGCAACGTGATCGGTCAGAGAATTCCTGAGGGTGGAATGGCGGCTACACATCGGGACATGATGGCATGCCCGGCTCGGCGGGACGAAGTGCGAAAGAGGATTGAATGACTCGGGAACGTGCGAATCGCGATTACTCATCTCCTTCAGAACGACGTCGATGGACGTGGCTCGCAGCGGCTCTGCTCGCCGGATTCCTGCTTCTACCAGTACATGCGCTCGCCGAGACGTTCTATGTTGATGCGGATCATCCTGACGCCTCGGACAACAATCCCGGTACCGAGGACAGGCCCTTCCGAACCATCGCGCGAGGTCTGCGCGACGCGAACCCGGGAGACACGATCATCATCAGGATGGGCGAAACGCAGGCGGGAGCCGCTATAGGGGTGGGAATTCCGCCTGACCGCTCGGATACAGACCGGCGTACCGGAGATGCCGGCGAAGGCGGGTCCGACATCCGGCAGATTCTGCAACTCACTGAAACGGAACTTCGAAGGCTGACGATTTACGGAGCTATTGCCCTCGGGGTAATTGTCGTTCTGCTGTTGTGGTTCCTCGTCATAATGCCGGTCCGGAAGCGTCAGCCCCTCCTTGAAGCGCTGGCGCTAATCGAAGAAGACGACCGATCCAGGTTCTCCGCCGCCGAAAACCTCCTGAACTCAGCACTGACCGCCGGTCTCAGGCGGAGAGACATCGCCGAGGTGCGCTTTGCATTGGCTTACGTCAGGGCCAGACTGGGACGGTATTCAGAGGCTTCCGCAGTGTTGGCCGACCTCATGACCACTGGGCCGGTCAGTCGTGAGGCCGTCTACCTTAATCTCTGGCTGAACGCCCGTCGGAAGGAATATGAAGAGGTCGAGCGCATATACGACGAGCACGGCAAGCTTCTCGACGGTCTGCTGGACACCAATCTCATGGTAGGCATCGCCTTCCTGCGTCAGGCCCAGGTTCGCTGGTCGAGAAGGCAGGTTGACGGCGCTTTGCATTACTTCGAGCGCCTGCGGGAACTTGATGTTCTCCACGAGCAGATCCCCAGCCACATCGACGTGCATCAGATTATGTACGGCATCGTCGCCCTGTTTGAGAAGAATCTCGACAACGCCGTCAAACACTTCACCGGCGCCGTAGCCGCCGCGAAGAAGGAGGGGCGCTCGACCGCTCCCGCCAAGCTCGGCCTTCTTCTGTGCGACTGGAGAAAAGAAGATCGTCCGGACATCGACGCCAGACTGGATGAAGTCATCGTCATGCTTCGGAATCGGGAGATGGTGGCGATCAACTGCCCGCACTGCGAGCGCAAGCACGAGGTAGACCGCGAGCACATCGGCGGAGAGATCTCCTGCCGGGAGTGCAAGAAGGAATTCAGCGTGGAGGCAAAAGAGTGCCGTCCACTGGCAGAATCGACGGACATGAACAAGGCCGCAGAAGAAGAAAAGGCTGACGATGACGAGAAGAAACTCAGCGACGATGAGCTTCTGTTGCGCAATGCATTGCTGTGGCATGCAGTGTCGCTGCTTTTCACATGGCTGCATCTGCCAGCCAAGTCCGGCCTGCCCCGCGAAGAGATGGGCAAGCTGAACGATCGTGTCGACAAGGTCACGGAAATCGATCCGGAAATGGGTGACCCGTACCTGCTGAAGGGTCTAATCTACTATTTCTTTGCCACAAATGATGAACAGCGGGAGGAGGCCCTTGAATCACTCAAGACCGCAACGAGCAACGATGTGCACTATCCCGAAGTGTTGAATCTGATCGAACGCGAAGACAGGATAGCTCAGTTCAGGCGCGACGCCTTGAAGCGCTTCCTCGCGCTGCTGAAGAAATACCTTAGTGATGAGGGAGTGCCGATTCATCTCCGACAGAAACTGAGGGAGCGGTTGGAGAGATTCGCACGCTTCAAGGACCTCGGGGAGATCGACATCGAGGAGGGGGAACACGACGCAGCCCCGTCGCTGAAGGACATCCAGTACCGTGGGGAATTCCTTCGAAAGCGGATAGATCAGATTGTCAAACCTCGACTTGGATCGGCGAGTCCCGAGGACGGCGAGAAGATCGAGGAATTGATGAAATCGCTCGAGATTGAGACAAAGAGCCTGGCAGAGAACAGCGAGAGGCTCGAGAACGTAGAAAATGAGGTGATGGCGACAAGCGGGGAATTCCTTTTCAAGGAAGAAGAAGGCATGGAAGAGCAGGTGGGAGAGGCAGTGGAAGCGGTGGACAGCAGCGAGGAAGGAAGCGCATGAACGAGCGATGCATTTCTTCGCCGGATGGGCGCTTGGTGATTTGGAACAACAAGGGGATTGATACTTCGCATTGATGCGAGGCATATCAAGTCAAAAGGAAAAGCAATGGCAAGGAAACCGGACAAGATCGCATGGCTGAAGAAACTGGAGCCAGTCACCTATGACGCCAGGGAAGACGTGGAGGGGAGCCCTCTCGAACAGATGAATCTCGCGCCATCGCTCCTGGCCCTGGCGGAGATCAATCATGAAAGCGAGTACAAGCTGTGCTGCAAGCTTGCTGAGCATTTCCTGGGCGAAGTTCCCGAACCGGACGATGCGGATTCAAGTGAAGACTGACGCGACTGAAGAAAGGCGCGAGGCATCGCCGGATACAGCGACGACAGGCTCGACGGAAATCGCGGAGCTTGGAGAACAAGCCTCCGGTCGACAGGACATATAGACACCGAGCAGGGCTGAGAGAACATGGCAGAATTTGGAAACGGACACGACAGCGATGGGCTTAAGAAGCTGGATGCCGATGGTGGAATCATGCTGCCGGTACTCGAATCCACCAAGCAGTTCGATCCCCGGACCAAGTCGGGCGACAGCGACTGGCTGAGCGAGCTCGACAGGAAAGCGAAGGAAGCTGCAGAGAGCCAGGTCAGGGCGAGCAAAGGAATCAAGATCCCCCCCCTTGATGTGGATAAGGGCATAGTAACCGAGCGCGAAAGCGAAGAGAGCAAACTGCTGAGGAGGGCCAGGCAGCTTATCATCGAGGAGAAATACGAGGAGGCTTTGGAGCCCCTGAACGAGCTGCTTGCCGGGGAACCGATGCATCAGGAGGCCTTGTATCTGAAGGCGCTATGTCACGGTCATCTGGGGAACGACAGGGAAGCGCTCCTGGCACTCGCCCCACTGCGACCCGTCCGCCTTGAGCGCCAACTTGGAGACCGGGTGGAGGCTCTCAAGGCTGCCATCCGCGCGAGAATGACTCCCGCGATCATCCTCATAGCCGCACTGCTCGTGCACGCGGAGCAGCACGACGAAGCGGTAAGGCGTGTGCGCGAGGTGGTGGAGCTCGATCCGGAGCCGACAATCTACCATTTCATCCTGGGCGGCGTTCTTATGACCGCCGAGCGATTTGACGAGGCACTCGATTCGGTGGAATACGGGCTGAAGGTCACTACGGACAGCGATACCCGCATCCTTGAAGACCTCAAGAAGAACATTCGAAATCGTTCGTGCGCCAGCAGGATGGAGCCCGCGAAGGACTTGTTCAAGCGAGGCAAATACCGGGAAGCCCGCACTGCGCTGCACAAGCTCTCAGGAGAATGCAAGAACACGACGCTATTCGAGACATTCGACGGATATCTGGCAAAACTCGGCGGCAGGGGTCTGCTGGGATTCGGGAAGACCAAGGAGCCATCGGAAGTCTCACCGCCGGGCACCTTCAAGGAACAGGAAGAGCTGTATTTCTTCCTCGTCGACAAGGAGTTGCGTGGGGGCGTGAAGCTGATGGGCGAGGACCAGCTCGACAAGGCCGGGGAGATTTTCGAAACCTCACTCGGATTCTGCCCGCAGTTCCCCTACGCAAACTACCTGTATGCCGGATGTCTGTTCCAGCGTATCAGCGAGCAGATCGGAAGCAGCAATCCACCGGATATCGATGTGGCCATCTCCACGCTGGAGAGCGCCCGATCGCACGCAAGGACGGCGACCACGGACAGTGACATAGCCGACAGCGCAGGCGATCTTGTCACGGCACTTGATGATGCCGTAACGCAACTCAACAGAGTCAAGCGCGAGCTCAGGGGCAGAGCCGAGGAGGCAAGACTCGTCAACGGACTTATCGAGGAATTCAACGGGATCATGGAGGAAGCCGGGGACGGCATCAAGTCCGTGGGTCGATTCAGATCCGCCCACGAGAAAATGAAAGCTCTCCGGTCCAGACTCAAGGGAGCCCGCGGTAAAGTAAGAAGCTCCGAAGGTCGCGAGGTTCTGAAGAAGCTGAGCGAAGCTGTTGACCGCAATTTCCGCCAAATGGAGAGCGCCAAACTGGTGGAAGACGCTTATCATGAGTTCGAGAGCATCATGAAGAGCGCCAAGGACGGTATCAAGTCGGTGAGCCAGTACAGATCGGCCTACAGCAGGATGAAAAAGCTGAAGTCCAGCCTGCCGGGCATACGTAAGAAGCTTGAAAGCGCCGACGGACAAGAAGCTCTCGATCAGCTCTCGGAAGCGGTGGATCGGAATTTCCGGCAGCTCGAATCGATAGAACCCTCGATAGAGACCGGGGAGAAAGTCGAGAATCACGTTACAGCATTCAATACAATGATGGAGATGCTGAATACAACCGGGATCAGCAGTCACTCGCAGCTCACAGGCGCTATCTCATTCTTTGAGGAATTGAAAAGGAATGTCGAAGCCGACCGTCGCGCGCTAACCGATCCCGATGCAAGAGAGGTTCTCGACAAGCTGCTGGAAGCGATAGAGAATGTGCTGAGGCAACTGCATTTTCATTAGGTGCGTTTCGAAGGGATGAAGGAACCATGCCCAGCAAGATTTGGGAATACGATGTCTTCATCAGCTACGCCCGCGAGGACAGCGACTGGGTGAACGAGCATGTCTACAGGCCTCTGCTGCGATGTCGGACAGCGGTTGAAGGAAGGCGTCCAAGGATTTTCTTCGATGTGTCGGAGGAGGGCATCGCGACAGGAGAGAATTTTGTCGCTGCGCTTCTCAGAGGTCTGAGGAACAGCCGCAGGATCGTCCCCGTGTACTCGGACATCTACTTTCAGAAGCCCATGTGCCGGTGGGAGCTGTACATGGCGTTTCTGCTCGATCCCATGAACGACAGGGGAAGGATCAATCCGATTCTGAAGGACCGCTCTGCCTCCAAGTCAGTGCCCCCATACATCAGTCATGTCCAGTACACGTCCGTCAGTCTCGATAATTGGTACCAGCGGCTCCTTGCAGCTCTGGACCTGCGCGCCATTGAAGCCCAGCCCACGCTGGAGTTCCGCACTCAACCCCACGACATAACCGTAAGCCACACGCTCCTCCCGATACAGGTGGCGATAGCCGGAGCGGACGAGGGGCCGCCCGGCGAGGAAGAGGAAATTACCGTCTCTTGCGAGGGAGCGAAGATTGAGGGCTCATCGACGATCATGACCAAAGATCGAGTCGCGACATTCGCCGACCTGTCCATCCCCGTGGAACTCGAAAGCACCCGGCTTACAGCCACCGCCAAGGGCTTCGACCCGGTCCGAAGCGCTTCCTTCTCCGTGCGCACGCCCTCCCAGCACGCAATCGAGTCATTGCCCGAGCCTAAGCAGGAACAAGCCAGAACATCCATTGATTCCGCGGGTGAAGCGATCTTTTTTGCGGATGGGAATGCTCTCGCGGTAGTTGATGCGGAACGCGTGACCATCTACGGCACCGAAGGCGAAATGCTGTCGGATGTCGGTGAGCTCAAGGGACGGCCTCGGCTGATCAAGCGGTCGGGCGGTTTACTGGCCATAGCCGACTGGTCCGGCAACGTCTATACATGGCGGGAAGACGGTCAATTCAGCTTCCGGTCTTTCGGGAGCGACAAGAGCGGCTTTACGGTACCGGGCGACATCGCGATTGATGACGGGAAGGTTTATTCAGGATTCTGGAATGGCTCGGTCCACGCATCATCCCTTGATGGAGATGGCAACGCTCTCAAGCTGAGGCACGACACGGGCGTACAGGCGCTGGCAGTGGTCGGCGATCGGATCTACGTCTGCGGTTTCGACGGGAATCTCTGCGCATACAACAAGGGCATGCTCGTCAATTCACGTCCTCTCGAACCCTCTGTGCGCCTGCTGAAAGTCTACCCCGACTGCCTTCTCGCCATCGGAGCCAAGAAGGTCTACCACATCGGTCCGTCCCGGATGAATGTCATGTCGGAAGACCTTCAGCTCCGGCGGATCGCGGAAGTTCTTGGGGACGTTGAGCTCCCCGTGGTTGTCGATACAGGTGGCAAGGGCTTCCGCATCAACTCACAGTTGGAGAAGCAAGTCAGATTCCACACTCTGGCCGGGGCAATACCCGTGTCCGCCGACAACATCGGCGGCTATTGCGTCTTTCGCAATCCGGATAATTCCAGAACGCTATTGAAAGACGGACGAATAGTCTTCAGCCATCTCGCCGGCACGCTTGCTGTTGCGCCTCAGGCCGACAGGTTTGCCCTGGGCGACGAGAACGGGATCTGGCTCCTGAACCGAGCGGAATTCGAGTCGATGCTTCAGGAAGGTTCGCAGGATGAATAGCCTGTTGCGCGATCCGGGGAAGCTGCGCGACCGGCTTCATGCACTCCTTGAGCTTCGGAAGAGGGGGGAGCTGGACATCAACGGCGTTGAGGCGCTGGCAGAGTGCAGCTTTCGGCTTGCAGTACATCCCGACACGCCGGGGCCTGAAGCCCTGGACCACCTGCGTCGCGCTGCCAGGCTCGACGGGGCCAATCCCAAGCACGCCTACCATCTTGCCAGACTCTACTTCATCCATGGAAAGTTCAAGCACGCGTCCGACTGGCTCAGGCTCGCGAACCGCCTTTGCCCCACCAGTCATCGCATATGGGCTCACGTAAGCCTCCTGCAAAGAGAGCTTAACCAGAAATACGTAGGCAATAAAGACTTCGAGCCGAACGCTCTCCGAAAGTACGGGTCAGAGATTTCAGAAGCGATCAGGGACGGTGAAGACTATCTGGACCCGGCGTTGCTGAGGTTTGAACCTCCTCCTAGCCGGGATGCCCAAGAGGCAAGGCTAACAAGCAAACCTGAAGACGAGGAGCAGTCGTCCGAGCAGGATGACGACACGAAAAAGTCATCCGCGCCTCCCCGCGAGCTCCGCCGACTTCTTAATCCGAAACAGTGTCGATGGAGCGGCATCAACGACCTGTTGCTGGAACAGGCGCTCGTTCCCCGCGCGGACCAGGAACGACTTAGAACGCTTATCCCGCTTCTTGAGAAGCTGGCGGATCGTGCACGGGAAAGGGAGAACGGAACCTCAGCATTCGCGATAACCAGCGTCCAATGGCTTATCAGCGGGTATCCTGTCGATACAGTGCGTCGTATTCGCGAAAGCCTTCCACAGGCGGACGGCGCGTCGCTTGACCTTCTGGACACGGTCTGCTCGCTGTTCGAAGTGGAGGAGAAGAAACTGCCCCGGGCGATCTCCGAGGCTTTGAAGAAAGAGAAGATCCCGCCCCTGCTGGCAGCGCTGGTGCATCAGCGAAGACTGCTGTGGCGACCCATGGAATACCTTAGTTATGTGGCCTACAGATCGGCTCGTAGGCTGATTGCGGGCGCTGCCGACACATCGCCAGAGAATGAAGACGCTCGCAGAGCGGAGATCATAAGGACCACCGGTTACGAGAGAAAGCTGGCCAGGAGCGCATCCAGGCTGTATCCGGATCCGAAACCCCCTTTGAAGGACATCCTGCCCACAGAAGGAGAAGAGGAGGAAGAAATCGACCCGCAGTCAGCGGACGATGAACTCATACTGCTCCAGGCTTCGGCAAAGGAGCTGACTTCTCTCCGCAATGATTCGTGGGACTATCTGAGAAATACGCTTGTCGGGCTGGCAGAAAAACCTGTGGACGACGCCGCATACTCCAGGGCAGTCGCCGAGTGGGAGGCATTCGGTGAGATCACACGCTCCCTGGAGAAAGCCGCCAAGACCCGTCGGCGACATCTGGACAGGGTGGTCAGGGCCATCTCCAAGCTGGGACCTGAGAACAAGCCCGAGGGTGACGATGACGCGGAGAACGAAGGACGCAGGAAGGAGATGGAACGGCTAAGGGCTCAGGAAGACTGCAGGAGGGAGATCGATCGGGTAAGGGCTTTGGGCGCCTTCGGAAAGGCACTCAGGAATATCGATAAGGACCTTGCAATTGCCGCCGAGACCTTCAAGCGGGTCGAACAGCCCCCATCTGATAAGGTCCGGCAGATGCTTGAAGCGGCAAGGAACCTCCTGCCATCCGGAGAGGACGAAACCCCGGACGGGCAGGAAAGGCCGGTGGCACCGCCTGATCCGGAACCGGAAGGCTCAGATGCCGCAGAAATTGAGATTCCCGACTCGGAGCGGAATGAAGGGACCGAGAGAACGGGGGCTGTCGCGAGTCTGGGACGTGTCATTGAGAGAACAGACAACCTGATCGACAGGCTCTTCAGTGAAGCCAACGATTCTTTTGAGGCATACACGCCTCGCGACAGGTGTCTGGCCCCGGTTCAGGCCTTGTGGATGTGGGTCCAGTCAAGAGAGGCAGAGATGCGATATCGCATCGGACGGCGACGGGAAGCGAGGCGGATCTGGAACGGGATTCTCCAGGAAGACCGCACGAACGCCCACGCCCTGAAGAACGTTGCCGTATGCGACACGCAGGGAAGTGACATCGAGCGCTGTCTCAGGTCATGGTGCTCATATGCTGAAATTCTCTATTTCTACGATATCGTGGCAGGCAGTCCGCGTCCTCGCGCAGGCACCCGATCGGACTTCCACCGCGCATTCGCCAATGCGTACGCTCCGGCATTCCTGGCAACCCCGCTGGAAAGGGAAAGAGACTGGAAGAAAGACATCGATAACCTGTCACTGCTGTCGTTTCTGGCCAGCCCGGGGCGGATACGCAGCTTCGTCGATCACAAGCAGCTCCAGTTCCTTAATGCCAAGCTCAACTTCAACTCCCCCCCCTTGATTCTCGGAGTTTCGAGAGTGAACGGGGAGGAAGTGCGATCGCAAGCCAGAGAAAAATTGCTGGCCTTTGTCGAAGACGTTGGACATCTTCTCCCCGACCGGGTGCGGAAGGCATTCACGGGCATGGTGGGGCGGCATATAGGCCAGGCGTTCGACGCCTGCGCGTCCGCGAAGAGGATCACGGCGGCAAGGGACTCTCATTACCAGGACGAAGAGCGGCGCCAGCTCCAGTTGCTGACCGAGTTTGCCGAGCTTAAGTACAAGCTCGTCGTCGCGATCCAGGAAAGCGAAGAGATCGCAAAACACATGGTCTCCGTTGATTTCCTCGAGGAGCTTGCCAGGCTGGACGCCATTCCGGTCGACACAAGCGTAGAGTTTCTAAGACCGGTGGCGGGAGCACTCGGAATGGAGACCGCTTCGGTTCAGAAGCTGATAGAGGACCGTCTCTGCGGCAACGTTATGAAAAACCTGCTTGACTTCATCTTCGGAAAGGATGTCGGCGATGGCGATCAGGCCCAGCGCAACCGCCAGTACCGAAGTCTTGTAGACCAGTGGGTCGGCAATCCCGCACTTGCGGGTTTCATCGACATCATCGACAACCCGCAGCAGTACTATCCCGAAACGGTCACGAAGGCTTTCGATGACGACGCGCTTGTGTCAGATGCCGTTGAGGTGCTCTACGGCTGGATAGACAGATATCCCGAGCTTACCGGTCCGGCGCGCTACCTCGGCATCCTTCTTATCCAACAGGAAAAGTACGAAGAAGCCGCCTCGGTGCTGGATAGAGCGATCGCAAGCGGGTTTCATAAGGAGAGGCTGGTTACCTGCCACCACATCCGCATGATAGCATGGCACCATCGGGCAGGGATTGCTTTCAAGAAGGGGCGAAAAAACGAGACAAAGCAAGCCCTGGAAAAAGCCGGGAAGGATGCGGATCTGGTCATGAAGATGTCGAAAGAAGAGAAGGAAGTCGAGGACGCCAGGAAGGTCAGGAAAGACGTAAGAAACGCTCTCGGACGCTGAGCCTGGGCTCCCTGACCAAAGAGGTTCGGGCGAGAGAGCGATTACTCCGCAGTATCAGCGTCACGGCGGATCCGCCGTACGGTTTCGCAGTATGCCCGGGCGCGCCTTTTTTTCTTCATGTTTGCAGCAAACCGGCTCATTAGGGGCCATTTCACGGCTGCGCTCTGAGCGATAATAATCCGAGTACCTAAGCCGCCTATCGCAGGAGTTCCGTTAGGCCAGTTATGATCCGCTTCCACTCATCATTTCAGTATTGGCAGGCAAGACCTGTCCGGCGCATTGACACCCAGCGGCTCCATAGAGTAGATTATTACAGCAAGCGCTGGGGAGTAGTCCAACGGTAGGGCGCGAGGTTCTGGCCCTCGAAATCTGGGTTCGATTCCTAGCTCCCCAGCCATTGCCACTGGCCTTCGATTTTCGAGAGCCACTGAGTCCAGCCGTCCTTACAAGTCAGACGACCCTCTGGATGCTCCTCCTCGTGCAGATTGCGTAAGGTCTCGACGATTTCATCCCTGAGCATTCCGGCAAGCCAGCACTTGAATACTGAGTCCCTTATGAAATCATTTGACTCGCCGGGTCCAACTCTCACCGATTAAAGCCAATCAGTGACTTCCTTTTTGCTGTACGATGCGAAGCCCGACGAACTGCCTGGCAGCGAGCATTGATGGGCTCCGTTAGGCTTATCTCTGACTCTTGGCGGATGGCTCTCAAGCCAGTCAATCAACTCAGATGAGTCGTTCCTCTGAATAGCCGCAGCGAAATCGACGGCATCCCTGTAATCCGTGATAAGAGTCCCTCCATCATCAAAGGGCAGGATAATCCAATGGTAATGAGGATCATACTGGAGCGGAAGCTTGATCAAGGCCTTCCCACAACCCCGGATGTCTACTCTGCTCTTCAGGGAATCGCGCAACAGGTGCACAAGCCGCTTTGCCACTTCCCTCATTGCTCTTATGCCGCTCTGGTATCTCGACAGGAGCCCGATGGGAAGGTCATCGAAGAAAACCCAGAAATGCCGTCCCTTACCCGAGTCAAACTGCTTGTAATGCCATCCCTGATCGGTAAGGCCTTTAGCAACCGTCTTCGCATCTCCGAGTCCGGGATCATCAACATCCAGCACGAAAAGGTTCGTGAAGTCCGCGTGAGCAATCCCGAAGCAGTACTTGCCTGACCGCAGTTCGTCGGCAATCATCTGATGCTTGATCCTGTATTCGATATCCCTGAGCAGGCTACGAGGCAGACCTTTTATCCATTTCTTCTCGCCCGAGCCCTCATCCGGTGCGGATAAGCATCCCAGGTTCTTGTACTTGAAGTTCTGCGGCAGCGCGTACTCGCAGACTATCAGTCTTGCAGCGCGTTGAATAAGCTCCTCGCTGGCACCGAATCCCTGGGGATGCCACGGAGTCAGTCGCAAGGCTCGGTTCCCTGAGATCACTTGACACCACACCCGACTTCCACGGGCTCGCGCTCCTTCTTACTGGATTTCGTTCTTGCCTTTTCAGAGAACCTAGTCGCCTTTCCCCAGCCGCTGCCTGCACGACGTTTCGCCTCGATCTGGCGTTTACGGTCTACCACACCCGTGATCCCAAGGATCTTCGCTATCCTGCCTTTCATGCTTGAAGGAATCAGGTAATACCATGCCTTGTGCGATGAATCGTACATGTGCCATTCATCGCCGGCGTGTATCATTCCCTTCAATCGGTGGATTTTTGCCTTCAGCTCGGAACCCTTGCCCCACACACTCCACATGATTGGCCCCTTGCCAAGCTCGATCCGTCCTTGCTTCCACATCTTGGCCGCACCGTCAGGATTGCTGAAGGTCTCGCACACGGCGATCACCTCCAGCATCGCTGTTCTCGCCTGATCCGAGCGTGACTATGTACCGCACCAGGCCATCCAGTATTTCTTGGATTTCCTCCAATGTGAGGGAAAAGCCGAAGTGTTTGGAGAACAGATTCTGACCTTTCATCAGGAGTGTTTGGGAATAGACCATTTCCCTGGACCTCGCATTGTTGTAGCATTCTTAACAGTTAACATTGTCTACATAAAAAAGCACATCACGGCAGCAGCAACTCCTGGCGCTCATATTCTACAAGCCCAAGCTCTTCAAGACGGATCTCCATTGCCCTGCGGCTCAGTCCGAAGTGCTCTTTCAGGCAATCCACAGCCTTGATGTGGTGTGGGCTTCCTGGAGTTACTCTCCCGCGCGACTCGCAGCCAGCGCCTTGCTCCCATAGCTCGAATCTCTGTCGCAGTTCATCAGCCGGCGCCAGAAGACATGCCGCGCCGTAGTCGGCATCGCGCTCCCTATACGAGTTCTCTTCACCTTTTCGGCACGGAATGCGTGTGTATGTCCTGGCCTGATCTTCATCAGGGAATAGCCTCCCTTGATCCGCGGGGATTTTCTCGGCCTCACTGACATGTAGAACGTAGCGAGCGACTTCATGCGCTTCTGTGAATCGAAGTGGACCTTCCCTGTACGATTGCTCAAGCTCCTCGTCAATTCAGACCATCCATCCGCCGGAGTCGGGTCTGTAGCGCAGCGCTCCCCGAACATCCCGCAGATTCTCAGCTTCGCCTGCCGGAAACTCGTCCTGAATACGGCAGATATAGAGCCCCATTCCCAGGTAGTGCTCGATCAGACGATCGATATCGAGCGGGAACTCAAGTTTCCTGCCGTCAGCTTCCAACCACGATGCGAATCCCTGCAGAGCCTCGTTCATCTGCCGCTCAATCTCTTTGCGGAAATGAATCGCTGCCTGCTTTCGCTGCTCGAAAGACCTCACATCACTTCTTCTTCCCCTTGTCTCGTATATTTCGGATGATCTCTTCCCAGTCCTCCTCCGACAAATCGGTCTTCTGGACCGCACGCATGAACCTGGGCAGCATCTCTTTGCTGACCTGGTCCTTGGTGAATGCCTCGATAAACTCCCTCGGCGCTTCCTTTGCCGCTGCGAATAGCGTACCGCGCCTGAGCTTGAGCACATCTTCCATCTTCTCGAGTATCCCCGACGACGGCGGCCCGTCCCGGCCTGTCTCGATCCGGCTGATGTACGCGGGCGTTACCTCGACTGCTTTGGCAAATTCACGTAGAGTCATTTTCTTATCCAGTCTGCTGCTCCTAAGAAACGCTCCAAACGCAAGCCTCTCCATAGCTTCTTCTCTGGCGTCATCCTTCGGCATCGGCAGCCTCCGCGAGCATACTCCGCCCTTACACTTGACATTATACCACATTTATTGCTGCTTGTCAAGTGATTCTTAACGGATTTCAGAAGAAAAATCGTCATTGTCATCTCCTGTATTCAAGCGCGTATTGCCCCAGGGGCCTGCCATCACAGGATGGGGAATATGGGCAAGCTGCCTTTGTCTATTCCGCTTAGCTCATCGAGCTTCTCGACAAGCTTCCGGCAGTCCTTCTCGCTGACCGCCTTGAATCCATGCGCGAGTATCGAGTGATTTCTTTTGTTGAGAGGGCTCTTCTCACCGGCAAGTCCGATCTCGCGGAATCTCAGGCCCAGATCGTCACCCAATCCCTCGAGAAGGAGATAGTCCTGCTGCAAGCTGAGCATAAGCGTGCTGTCGTGGCGGATCAATCCCTGCCATCTCTTGCGTAAGTTGTCAGGCAGCGCATTTGCGGGGACTTCCGATGTGTCCGCGATTCCATGCACGTCCCTGAGACGATCCTGTGCCAGCGCCTCCATTGCCCGGTATATCCTTGCCACCGCGTCATCGTATCGCCCCTCCCGCTGACGTCTCAGCGCGTTGGCATAGAGGTCTATAACCAGCCAGCCGGGCGTACTCCTGCCCTTCAGGAAATCCAGGTTCTTCTTGAGATTCCCGAGCAGTACCAATGCGCGATCGGAATCCAAAGCCGCACGAAACTGATCCCCCATAGAGACCGCCTTCTCCAACTTCTCTCGGGCTTTGTCGTGCACGAATCGCTCCCACAGCTCGAATGCTCTCGCCAACGCGATGAATGCGTCGAATCTCCTCTTGAGACCTGATTCGTCAGCACGTTGCTTCCCGAGTTCCAGAACCTCGCATGCCGCAGTGTAGTGCCCACGATTGAAAAGCACCTGCGCGTCCTCAAGGTGCATGTAGCCGAGGATATCCCACGGATTGACCGTCCTGAGCGATTCCTCAGCACCGTCCACAACTGTACCCAGGCCGTCGCTACCTCGTTCTCTTCCTCCCGTGTAGAAGAACTCGCAGTCCAACCGCTGCGCCACAAGAGCAAGACCCGCGCTCATCTGCTTCGTCCCGCCTGTGATGTCGACCACCACGCCGTAGTCATCCCCCATGGCACGCCATCGGGATGTCTCCTCGAGCACTCGCGGACGAAGCGCGTGCACGATCTCGCGAAGATCCTCATGATGCGGTACCTGGATGAACGAGTATGCTCCCGCGGGCATGCGCAAACCGTCCTGCTCAATCGCCGGCAGGACCTCCTCCTCACATGTACGCCTCGATTGCTCCGAGATGACGAATACAGCTCTTTCGGGTCGAACCGCCTTAAGCGCGTTGATGACCGGCGCAGCGGTTCCACCGACGCTGGTGAACAGCAGCTTGGGCATATCTTAACTCCTCGTGATGGTATGGCTTTTTTACTGGACGGATTCTGCAGGAGGCTGGATCCTGCCGCTTTCAACCAGGTCGAAAACCACTTTAGCCAGCAGATACCATAGGAAAATCGGTCCCAGGACCACTGCCCCTGCAATTCGCGTCGCTATACGGGTTCCCGAACTCCCTACAAGACGGACACATGCCCTTTTGAGCTGTTCCTCCGATATTCTCTTGCGGAAGTACGCAATGACAAACGGCCAGACGGCGGCCACGACTGCAAGTACTGACCCGATGCCGACAACTCCGCTTGCATCCCATCTCGACATCTCTACCCCGTCGAGCAATTCATCGAAATTCTCTTCCGTTATTTCTGACAGCTCCTCGTTGCTGATATCCGACGCTTCCACCATGCCGATGTCACTTGCCTCTCCCGCGACTTCTTTCGTGGCGATGATTCTGTCGGAAGGATAGCGAGCAAGGGCCTCCTCGATATGCCGGACGTCATCGGTGGCTTTAAGCGATACCGCGAATCGTTCTCCAGTGTCTGTATTGGTGAAAACGATATCGGTCGACGGATTATACATATCGTCATGAAGTCTCGCGATCACCGAATCCGCGTCAGTATTCTCGGCGGCCTCCACCATGCGCTCGAACAGCCTGCCCTTGACGCTGCTCATTACTCCAACCATCTGCTCGTCGCTGTAGCCGCGCATGTGCTCCGCTATCTCGGGAATCGTCGCGTCCGACAACTGCGGATTCACATCCCTGATCGACTGCAGGAACAACTGCCCCGCAGGCCCCTCCAGCTTGTCGTATTCATCCTCAACAAGAGCAACCATGGCCAGCGCGACGAACCGGTCGTCCCGCACTTCGCCTTTCATCTTGGAGACCGCGATCTCTCCCGTGAAATACGCCTTGAGATTCTCATACAGCTTGCTCAACCGCTCCCGGTTGAGATTCTGCCTGATGATCTCGTACTGATATCCGACCAGGTCCTTCATTTCCCTGGGTATGAAGGCTGCGGAATCCAATGGCACCCCGAACGGCTTGCCCTTGGCCACCTCTTCAAACCCGAGCCAGAAACACACTCCAACGAAACTCGTCGCCGCAAGCTCCGCAAGGAACGTCGCGGGCAGCCAGCCCACAGTCGCAAACACCGAGAAAAACAGACCGAGGATTTCCTTGAAGAATACGAGGATTGCGAGCACTATCCCGGTCAGCAAACCCAGGTGCTTCAGCGTATCCTGCGGCTTCGTTATCGAAATCCCCACATACTGTCCGATTTTCATCGCCATCCACATCTCCATGGCGATGCTGATATATACCCCCACCCCAAGCTTGCCCGGCAGGCCCGCAATTACCGCGTTTATCACCGCCACCTGCGTTATCACGTGCCTTATGTTCTCTTCCTTGCTGCCCGGCTTCTTCTCGAACAGTGCGGCGATCGGCGACAGGACACGATCCCTGACTTTCGGATCCGTCATAAGCCTTCTCACCTGCTCGGACCACACCAGTACCTTGCGCTGAACCTCCTCGATGTTCGCGTACTGATCGATCTTCTTCTTCAGGCTGTCAGCTACCCCGGATTGCTCTTCCGCTAACTGCTTGTCCTTATCTTGCATAGGTGCCACCTTCAATTCGGTTTGTGTTGAGCTATTCGTCGCCCGCTGTAACTCCTGAATGCGTGCTGCTTCACTATTCGATTGACCCGCATCGGATTCCTTCGCTTGCCATGAGCTGTCCGCCCGTTTTCTGAGCATGTCCCCTATCAAGGTGATGAGTATCATCAGGACGATTATGACGACAAGCGCGATGTTTAGAGGATTCCAGCCAAGGAGTGGCAAGAGACCCATTTGGTTACCTCCTTTCTGCTTTCAATCCCCAGAAGGGGATTTTGTCGTTTGCGACTCGAGACGGCAAGCTTCATAGGGAAGACGGGCCTGCTGTGTTTCAATCCCCAGAAGGGGATTTTGTCGTTTGCGACAAACTGGTCATTGGGGCTGATTGGGAAGGCCCTAGCAATGTTTCAATCCCCAGAAGGGGATTTTGTCGTTTGCGACGTATAGGAATGGGAGACTCCACAGAGAGGACGGACCTGCTATGTTTCAATCCCCAGAAGGGGATTTTGTCGTTTGCGAC
>CAYLVL010000009.1:18010-18590 GCA_964387135.1 uncultured Planctomycetota bacterium | reverse complement strand
GGAAAGCCCGCGCTCCGAAAAGCGGGATGGTAGCCTCGTGTCTTCATTCTCCATCCAAGGATTTCGGCGTCCATCCCAGACATTCCATCGCCGATATGTCGAGTATAATTATGAGGTTGCGCTTGCACTCATGGTCGACGGAAACGGAAAACACGACGGCGAGTGGACGCCCGGCATGCTCGGCGACCAGTCCGAGCTCTTCGAGGACATAGTCAAGGCCCTCAGCCTCACCATGGACCTCGTCGAGCAGGCCAAGCACCAGCACGCGCTGAGAGTCGCCGGCATCGCCCTGAATCTCGGCCTGATGCTCGGCCTCGAGCCGGGCTACCTTCGCGCAATCTACTACGCCGCCCTTCTGCACGATATCGGACAGATCGGCACTCCTGACTCCATTCTCCGCAAGAAGGGCACGCTGACGCTTCGCGAGAAGGCGATCATGTACTCGCACCCGCGTGTCGGATTCGAGATCGTCCGCGAGATTCCCACGCTCGATCCATCGGCCCACATCATCCGCTGGCATCACGAGCGATGGGACGGTACCGGCTATCCCGACGGGCTGAGATGGGAGACCATCCCCGAG
>CAYLVL010000009.1:0-18000 GCA_964387135.1 uncultured Planctomycetota bacterium | reverse complement strand
GCTACTGACCATTGCCGACACAATGGACGCGCTTCTCTCACCCAGACCGTGGCGCGAGGCGCTTCCGCCGGACAAGGCAATGGCCGAGGTGAGGAAATTCTCCGGAATCCAGTTCCATCCGGGCCATGTCGGGATGATCATGGCGCTGGTCGAGGACAGGGGCGTCGACGGGATCGGCGAGATCGACGACGAGACGAAGCACCTGTTGAGGCAGGAAACGGAGTCCGATCCCGAATTCAGCAAGCTCACCGGCGGTCGCATCCTGGGAATTTTCGACCTGTTCTCGAGGATCATCGACGCGAGACACAAGTACAGTCGCGGGCACTCACGACGTGTGGCGAACCTCGCCAGGGAGATCGGCAAGGAGCTTGGATTCGACAGCGAGCAGCTCTTCAAACTGGAGATCGCAGGGCTTCTGCACGAAGCCGGGAAGGTCGCCGTGTCGTCGGCGATTGTCGACAAGGCCGGCAAACTTACCGACGAAGAGCGGGAGACAATGATGGAGTACCCGCTCGCCAGCGAGCAGATAGTGACGAGCATACGCAGCCTGGAGGAGCTGGGTTCGGTTGTCAGACACACGCACGAGCGCTTCGACGGCTCGGGCTACCCGGACGGATTGCAGGGAGAACAGATACCGATCTTCTCGCGAATCATCGCGGTCGCGGATACATACGACGCGATGGCGAGTCACCGCGCCTACCGCAAGGCTCTGCCGCTGGAGAGAATCCTCAAGGAGATGCAGAAGGACTTCGGCTCCGGTCGACTCGATCCGGGCCTCGCGGGTATTGAAGAGATACTCACCCGGGGCCAGGGGAGTGAGAGAGACTGATGACTCCGCCTCTGAGCTCAAGACCGAGAGAGAAGCTCTCCTTCGAAGCCGAGATCTCCCCGTCGATGATCTATCGCGAGCTTGAGCGCTACCACATCGACACGATCTACGATCCGATCGCATCCACTGGAGGATCGGCAGGCTATTTCAAGCTCCAGAACGTCAGGGTGATCGGCAACGACCTTTCTCTTCACGTTTATGTCAGGGGCAAGGCGCTGTGGGAGAACAATATCTTCACGATACCCGACAAGCTCGCGGCAAGGCTGACCGACGAGAACGCCGAGCTTCCCGAGCTTTATCACTATAAGACTCTTGGCACCGACTGGCTGACCGACGACGAGCGTATGTGGCTCGAATACTGGCGGAAGCTCATCAATGAGGCGAAGGACGAGTACGTGAGAGCGCTTGCCGAGACTGCTGTCTGCCTTGTGATCGACTACTGGATCACCGCGAAGCGCTTCGGAACATCCTCGGACTGGTCACCGCCGGGACTTCTCAAGTTCTACATCAATCATGTGAACCGCAGCGTGCTGGACAACGACGAATCCAACGAGATGTGGCGAACCGACCCGAAGGAACTCACGACGAAGGTCATCGCCGATATCATGTTCATCAATCCCCCGCCGTTGAAGGGCTACGCCGCTTTTGGAATCAGGGAGCTCATCCTGGAAAGCTGGCTCAGGGGGATGAGTCAGTTCCCGTTGAAGAAGATCGCGCCCGCGGGCACCGTCGGGAGCATGTTCGGGAACGTGAAAGCGTATCTCAAGGCGCTGGCCGATCTCCTTCAAGCCGCCGACCACATACCGATATGGGCATTCGCGCTGTCGAATCGACAGCCGTTCACCCGCCTGGAATTCGAGGAGCTTCTCGGATCGCTTGGAAGGAACATCCGCGAGACGGATCTCGGAATCGCGCGGGAGTACTTCAGCCGCCGCGCGGTCGATACGCTCGTCGTCGCGACCGGCTGAGAGCCGCACAAAGGTGGGCCTCAGGCCTGTTCCTCGTTATCCTCTGCTTCGTAATCCTCATTGGTGTATCGCCGCGATCCCGCTGCGATGAAAAGGCAAACCGCGAGGCCACCGTAGAGAATCACGCATCCCACAACCAGCATTACCCATGCGCCCGCACTCATGATTTCACCTCCGGAGCCCTCGACAGGGGTCTGGCAAAGGCGAGAACGAAGCTCACTATCAGCAACAGTACGCTGAGTCCCCATCCACCGAGCAACAAAGCCCACATGGGGTAACCCCCGTATGGATCCTTGATCTCGTTGACCAGGTTCCAGACGATGATGACCCCCAGCACCAGCGGGCAGATGAACCGGATCATGAATACCCACCACAGGCCCGCCTTGATCTCCGAGTACTTGTCAATCTGTTTCTGAAGGGCCCCTATGTTGAAGAACCAGCCGATGAGCACGGCTTCGGCGAACGCCACGAGGATGAGGCCCCAACTGTTCATCCAGTGGTCGACGATGTCGAGCCAGTGGAGCCCTCCCTGGGTTATGAACAGCAATCCTGCAACGAACCCCACAAAGCAGAGTATCACGGTGGTCGTGTGACGCTTGATCCTGAGTTCGTCGGAGAAGGCGGTGCTTGCCGCCTCCACCAGGCTGAAGGCTGAGTCTATTCCCAGCGTCAGGAGCATCACGAAGAAGATGATTCCGACTATTATCTCACCCGCAGGTAGCAAGCTGATGGCTTTAGGGAATGTGATGAACGCCAGCCCAAGTCCGCTGGTTACAACATCCCCAACCGGTTTCCCAACCTGCTGGGCCATGTAGCCGAGCACACTGAATACGGCGAATCCCGCGAAGAAAGATGTTCCGCAGTTCGCCAGGCCCGTAATGAACCCGTTATTGACGACATCGGAGTTCCTCGGTCTGAAGCTCGCGTAGGCAATCATGATCCCGAATCCCACGGACAGGGAGAAGAAAATCTGCCCGTACGCGGCGGCCCAGACCTTTGCATCGCCCAGCGCACTGAAGTTGGGGGTCAGGTATGCGGAAAGACCATCGATTGCACCGGGAAGCGTCAGTCCCCTGAAAAACAGCACTATCAGTAACAGGAAAGGCAGCGGTACAGTAACCAGGACCACCTTGCCCACCGACTTGACGCCCTTCATCACGCACAGGTAGATCAGAACCCAGGTTACGGCAAGCCCCACAAGCAGCGGCCACGGTATCGAGCCGAGATGCGCAGGGCCGTCGGTCACCTGAAGAACTTCCTTGAAGAAGAAAACCTCCTCGACGCTCTCCTCTCCTGCCGCGATCGCCTGCGCCAGCGCCGGATCGGACGGTACATAGTTCGACCACTTCAGAGTGAAGGCATGGATGAGGTAGTTCACGCTCCACGCCATAATGACGCAGTAATAGAAAGTGATGACCGACGCGATCAGGACGGCCCACCAGCCGACCCATTCGAACCAGCCTTTTGCCCTTTTCATCGCGGTAGGCGCGCCCCCCTGGAACCTCTGCCCGACGGCCATCTCGAGAATCAGGATCGGAATGCCCGCGGTGAGAAGCGCGGTAAAATACGGGATCAGGAACGCGCCGCCACCGTTTTCGTATGCCACGTAAGGGAATCGCCAGACGTTCCCAAGCCCGATAGCACTACCTATCGCTGCGAGGATAAAAGCGGGACGCGAGTCCCACCGTTCGCGTTTCTCTTCCATCTCGGCCTCCTCCCCGAAGGAAGTTCAGGATGGATCTTGAAAGCCGACAGTATATCACACGATTCTCCATCGGACGCACATTCAATGCCTGAACCGTTTAGCTGCTTCATGACAGGAAACGGCAACAGGCCCCCTGGGGGAAGGGGGCCTGCATGGGTCGACATGCAGCAGAGGAGGAGAGAGTTACCGGCTGGAATCCTTTTCGTGCACCCGCTTACTGATCCTCAATCGCACGGGCCAGTCTTGAGATGGCGTCCCGAAGCGGCTCAGGTACCTCGGGAACCGCCTCCACGTCATTTTGCTCAGCGACCTGCGTCCCCGGCTCAACCTCGAAGACCACATGGCCGAGCCGGACACTTCCGCCGTGACGGTCGATGAGTTGGACGATGTGATAGCCCACTTCCGATTTGAGGACGGCTGAGACCTGCCCGATATCAAGGGAGTTCAATACTTCGGCCAGGCTCTCGCCGCAGGATTCCAGGTTGATGTCAAAGGGAAGGACACCATTCAATGCGCCAAGGTCTGAGATGGGCATGTTTTCCAGATCCTCGGGAGTCAGCCTGCTCGCCGCATGAGCGATGACTTCCTCCAGCGTTGCTCCCGATATGAGCTTCTCGCGGACCCTCCGCGCCTGAGTGAGCGCATGCGGTGGCTCTCCCACACCGACTGTGTCCGCTGCGACCTCGAACGATCCCGATACCGTGTACCAGAGTGTTTCGAGGTCCTCCTGAAGGTAGGGCGTCGCGATCCTGATGTTGTCGGGGAAGTCGGCTATGCTGTTGCCGACCGTCTCGGCGCCCAGCGCCGTCGCGTTGGTGACCTCCTCGGACGTGCAGGCTGTGAGTCCGAAGAGGGGCAGAATGCAAAGGAACGGGATAATGCAAAGGTCTATGAGATATTTTCGGGAATTCATTGGGAAAAGGTCCTCCTGTTCTTGCTGCTTGCGTATCCTATAGCACCGTATTTCACATGTATTATCAGGGTATACCCTGCTATCTTAAGCGATAGGACTTAAAATCGCGGGATTTTTCCGGATTTTTCGGAGGTTTGCCGATCCTGATTGGATTCAAGAGGAATCAGCAGGCAACGGCGACAAGCTCGTTCGGCTGGAAGCCAAACTGCGCTTGTCACCGGCACCCGGTTTGCGGGATTGTGACAGGATGGCGGTTAATGAATATCATGGCGGGAGATGGCGACAGAATGTCGCCACGCCGGGCGACTGCAAGTCGCCCCTCCGTACGGACCGATTTCTACTGATGCTCCCTGATTGCCTTGGCGATTGCCTTTATGTGTTCAGGGGTCGTCCCACAGCAGCCGCCAATGATGTCGGCTCCTGCTTCTATAAGCTCGGGGACCTTCGAAGCCATGAACTCGGGGGAGTCCGGATAGACGATCTTGCCGCCGATCACCGACGGCATCCCCGCGTTTGGCTGAGCGAGAATCGGCATTTCAGGCTCGATCCTTCTCATCTCCCTGACCACCTCGATCATGTCCACAATGCTGTTGCCGCAGTTCGCACCGATGATATCGACGCGTTCCTGTTTCAGCGCTTCCACAACCTCCCCGACCGTATGGCCCATGATCGTCCTGTAGCTGCCATCGGCGGACTTGTCGAACGCAAAGGTGCACGCGATTTCCAGGCCGGCGTTCATCCTGGCAGCTTTGACTGCAATAACCGCCTCGTCGATCGCGGTGAAGGTTTCAATGCAAAGGGCATTCGCGCCGCCCGATTCCAGCCCTATAATCTGCTCACGGAATGCTTCGAATACTTCCTCTTCGCTCACTTCGCCCATCATGAGGACTTTGCCGGTGGGACCGATGGAGCCGAGTACGATGCGGTCACCCGCTGCTTCGCGCGAAATTGAGGCTCCCGCTTCGTTGACCCTGACTGCATCATTCTCGAGACCGAAATGCATGAGCCTGATGCGATTTGCGCCGAACGTGTTGGTCTCGATCATTTCGGCCCCAGCCTCGATGTAGCCTCGCGCGATCTCCAGCACGACTTCGCTGTGGGTCAGGTTCCACAGCTCCGGACATTCGCCCGGCTCGAGGCCTTGCGACTGAAGCATCGTGCCCCATGCCCCGTCGGAGGCAAGAACCCGCCCCTCATCGACCATATCGGCAAGTCGTTTCATTCGACTCAAGCAGCCTCGTTGAGGTATCCTACCGCACCCTGGGGATCGGGGGAGTAGGCGTCTGCGCCGATCCTCTCGGCATACTCCTTTGTCACCGGGGCGCCACCGATGATGACGCGCGTGTCCGGGTGCTTTTCCTTGATTGCCTGGACAATCTTCGCCATGTTCGGCATCGTAGTGGTGAGAAGCGCGCTCAGGCCAACCGCGCATCCGGGATGCTCATCGACTGCATTGAGAAACTTTTCCACCGAAACATCGACGCCCAGATCGATTACCTCCCATCCGCCGCCCTTGACGACCATCGCGACGAGATTCTTGCCGATATCGTGAAGATCTCCTGCAACAGTACCGACTACAAAAACTCCCTTACGCCTTACCTGACCTGAGTCGAAGTACGGCTCGAGGTGCTCCATCGCGGCGTTCATCGCCTTCGCGCTCATGAGAAGGTCCGGGATGAAAGCCTCACCCGCCGCGAATTTCTCGCCGATCGCCTGCATGCCGACAACCAGCGCGTCCCCGAGTAACCTGGCCGGGGGAACACCATCGTCAAGCGCCTTTTTCGTCAGCTCGGAAGCACCCTCCTGACCTTTCAGGTCGGGAGGGTACGGGGAGTTGATGTCTATCTTCCCCCGCTCGATGCAGTTGGTAATGCGTGAAAGCAACTCGTCCATCTCTAGCCTCCGGCGGAACTCAGCCGGTGTCGGTTTCAAGCGGCTTCGACCATTCATCGAATACCGCCGCTACATTCTCGAACGGCACCCCGAGACCCCACTCGCATTGCGCGATCACTCCTCCCCTGCCCCGATCCAGGGCCTTACGGACACGCCTGACCGCCGATCTTACTTCATCCACGGCGCCGAACGGAAGAACCTTCTGGCGGTCTATCTCACCCCAGAATGTTATACGACCACGGAACCTGTCGCCAATGTCCTCGATGTCCATGCAGAAAAGCTGCGAGTTGAGCGCGTCGACGCCGATCTCGATCAGGTCTTCGATAATCGGCGTGATGTAACCGTCGGAATGGAAGAAAACCCATTTGCCCTTCTCATGGAGGATTCGGCAGTAGTCCGAGTACAGAGGCTTGAAAATCGCACGCCACATGTCGGGAGAAATCAGAAGCGAAGACTGCGCGCCCCAGTCGTCCATGAACATACCCGCGTCGACATCGGTCTTCGCCCACATCCGAAGCTCGGTCGTGTAGTAGTCATGGAGCATGTCCATCAGTGCGCGCAATTCGCGAGAGCCGCATGCAAGGTCGGTATAGACAGATTCCGGTCCCCTGAGGAATTGAAGTCTCTCGAACGGATTGGCGGCGCAGGGCGAAACAACGAAACGATCGGTCTCAGCGCAGAAACGATTGACTTCATCAAGGTCCACCCCGGACAATCGCTCATAAGGCGGTCGATAAGTAGACAGCGAGGACCAATCAACGAGCGGGTGCCCCTTGACTTCCCCAACAACCCCATCCTCCCCGACATGCCATACACAACCCCATGCGTCGGTGTAGTTCCCGACAACATTGGGCGTTCCGCTTTCGCGACCCGTTCGTGTGTACGAGAAATCAGGGACCGCGATGTCCGGCGGGTACATATCGAGCATCCTGTCGAGCTCGCCCTTCCGGAACATCGGTATGCCGGGAAGATACCAGAGATCGCGGGGGACGCGGTCGACCGGCTTATGCTCAAGAGTGCGTATGACAAGATTGCGGGAATTCATAGCCGGGAACGATCTGCTTCACGGTGAATAATTAACCAGCCGCAGGCACTCGCGCACGGCATTGACGACATTCTCGGCGGTCATTCCATAATTCTCTGCGACAACCGGACCTGGAGCGGATGCGCCGAAGCGGTCGATGCCGATGGCGATGCCCTTCTCGCCGATCCATCGACGCCAGCCGAAGGTAGCGCCCGCTTCGACAGAGACTCTCGCTTTGATTTCCGAAGGAAGGACCGACTCTTTGTATTCCTCATCCATCTCCTCGAACGCTTCCCAGCATGGCATCGAAACTACTCTTGTCGCGACGCCCTCTTTCTCAAGAATATCCCTGGCCTCCAGAGCGATATGGACCTCGGACCCGGATGCGATGATGATCGCAACCGGATTCCCATCGGGCGGATCGGCGAGCACGTACGCGCCGGTCAAATGTTCCGATGGTTCCAAGTGTCCACCTCGATCGATCACCGGCAAGTCCTGGCGCGACAAAACCAGCACAACGGGCATGTTATTCCGTCTTACCGCCCATATCCACGCCCATACCGCCTCGGTCGCATCGGCTGGACGAATGACGGCGAGGTTCGGGATCGCTCTCAGGGAGGCTAGATGCTCGATCGGCTGATGCGTCGGACCGTCCTCGCCGACGCCGATCGAGTCGTGGGTCCAGAGATACACCATCGACAGCCCGTTCATTGCAGCAAGGCGCACACTCGGGCGCATGTAGTCCGAGAAGACGAAGAAAGTCGAGCAGAATGGCCGTATGCCCCCATGATAGGCCACGCCGTTGACTATGCCGCCCATCGCATGCTCCCGGACACCGAAATGGATGTTTCGCCATCCGGGCTCGGTCCCTTCGCGCTCGAGCCAGCCCGCGTTGCTTATCCTCGACTTGGTCGATGATGAAAGGTCGGCATCGCCGCCGACGAGCCACGGAATTCGCGCAGCTATCCCGCAGAGAGCTGTGCCCGCAGCTACCCTTGTCGACACCATCTCTCCGGGATTCCAATTCGGAAGCCCCCTGTCCCAGTCATCGGGCAACATACCCTCAAGAGCCATGAGCCATTCATGCGCGAGTTCGGGACACTCGGCTTCGTATTTCTCGAACTGATCATTCCAGGCTTTCTGAGCGTCGGCTCCACGTTTGATTGCTTCACGAAAACGCCCGATCGCCTGGTCTGGGATACGGAATGTGGTCTCGGGCCACTCCCATCCGAGCTGCTTCTTCGCGAGAACGACCTCCTCCTCGCCGAGCGGACTTCCATGAGCAGCGCTGGTACCGGCTTTATGGGGAGAGCCATAGCCGATAGTCGTCTTGATCTCGATAATGGACGGCCTGGAAGTATCCGCTTTCGCCTCGGAAATGGCGGCGTCGATTGCGTCCAGATCCTCATCGCCGTTTTCGACCCCCAGCGTCTGCCAGCCGTATGCCTCGTAGCGTTCCAGGACATCCTCGCCGGAGAAGGCCATGGAGGTCGGGCCGTCGAGCGAGATGTCGTTCGAGTCATAGAGAAAGATCAGCTTGCCAAGCCTGAGATGTCCGGCGAGCGATGAGGCCTCCGCGCTGATTCCCTCCATGAGGTCGCCGTCGGAGACCAATGCCCATGTGAAGTGATCGACAATGACATGACCGTCGCGGTTGTAGCGGTCCGCGAGCCATTTCTCCGCGATCGCCATACCGACCGCGTTCGCGGTTCCCTGGCCGAGCGGACCGGTGGTCGCCTCGACACCGGGAGTGAGGAGCCACTCGGGATGCCCGGGAGTTCTGCTTCCCCACTGCCGGAACGATTTCAGATCGTCCATGGAGAGATCGTAGCCTGTGAGGTGCAGAAGCGAGTACAGCATCGCGCTGCCGTGCCCGGCGGAGAGGACGAAGCGGTCGCGGTCGGGCCATGACGGGTCGGCGGGATTGTGTTTCAGGTGGCGGGTCCAGAGGACCCAGGCCATAGGCGCAGCGCCCATCGGGAGTCCGGGATGACCGGAGTTCGCCTTCTGGATCATGTCGATCGAGAGGGTCCGGATCGTGTTCACACACAGTCGATCAACAGCATCAAACGAATCGGGCATGCAATCCTCCATGACGGCCCGGCAGGACTCACCGCGGCCGTCGGGCTCTATTGAGCGCCTATCCTATTCGTTTTCGTCCGGAAAAGCCACCGGGGGAATCGACAAGTGCACAACTCAGCAAGGGGACACCTTGTTCGCCTTCCAGCCGAAAAGGTGTCCCCGTCTTGATCTCACCCCCGCCCCCTCTCCCCTCGTGGAGAGTGGGGAATCATTCCGAGGTGTGACACGCCGCCAATGTGACACGTGCTTTCAAGCGCGTGATCCTCGGTCGATGGGCTTTCAAGCCCATGCTCCTGATGTAGCGTGCACTCCGGAGAATGCAGACGAGCTGAGCGAGGCCGGGACCTCGCTCAGCTCGTCTGCGGCACCCGGCGAATACGTTGCAAGGAAACCGCATGCTACAATCTACCTCGCTCCTATATGGAAATAGGAGTCGCTCTCAGGCTCGGCTCCAAGACTGTCAAGGCATCTTGAGCCTGTTTGGTGTGCAAGTTGAGGCTATGACTAGGTTATTGGCGCAGCTACACTGCCAACTACTTAACACCCACATTGTGATCAATCCCTGAGGCGGAGGTTGCTTAGCCGTGCCAGTGGATATAAAACTCTCAACAGTTCGGTTCAATGAGAGGTACATGCGGTTTCTGGATGAGGCCGTACGCACCTTCAACATCTGCCAGCACTAGTATCGCCTGGTCGGGATGGAAGAGGACGCAACACTCGAATGGACAGATTCCATCAATTGGGACGAAGCATGCCGATGTTGCCAGGCTTCCGAAAGCAGATCTGTTCCTTGCATCGTCCTAACCAGCGCGCCATTTTCCGACAACTGGTTCTCGCACGGCGACGGCCATTTTGCGATTGTGTCCACCCACCAGTGGTTTGACCTTCTCGGTCCGCCGTCCCTTCAGTCATACCTTCTTCACGAATTCGCTCTGCATGCAGCGAAGCGAACAATCGGCCTCAGTGGTCCTATACTCCGTTATCATGAAAACGCGACCGGCTGCATCTTTGATTTCTGCAGCTACAAGCCGGACATCCTAATGGGCTTGTACGCCGGCTACATTTGTGGAAGTCATAAGGAGCTTCTCAGGCAGCTTGGAATTACGGCAGATCAATTGAAGTCTCTTGAGAATGTTCTTAACGTCATGCGAGCGTATGCCCTTGGACGCGATGAGGAGAAAAGGAGATTCGGCGCTTTCACGCAGGACAAGGTGTTTATCGTGCATGGGCGGGATATAACGGCCCTCAGGAGGCTGGACTCATTCCTCACCGAGCTGGGACTGGAGCCGGTTGGGATTATCGATGAGCCGGTCGGTGGGATCCGGACAGTAATCGAGCGAATAGAGGAGCACTCCAACGTAGGCTTTGCTTTCGTTATTATCACCCCTGATGATGAAGGGAGACTTGTAGGCAATCCAACGCTGGAGAAGCGTCCGTTACAGAACGTTATATTTGAATTGGGGCTCTTTTGTAGGGCTTCTGGGGCGTAACCGCGTGTGTCGCCTGGTGAAATGCGAGAATATGGATCTTCCGAGCGATCTGCAGGGAGTTCTGCAACATCGGTACGGGGACTCACTTGCTGATGTCGAAGAGCGGATTATCAACGAGCTCAGGGCAGCAGGTTACCAAGTGTAAGTAGGCAGCCCCCTCAAATCCTTCTGTTCACGTAGTAGCGATACAAGATATCCTTCAGCGTTTCCACCCTCTCCGAGTTTGCCACTTCCGGCGTCTCCCCGACCAGCGCCGCGTCGTCCTCCGTCGCGTACGCGATTATCCTCCTTGCCGCCAGGAGCGCCGGCACCCCGTCGACCGTCCTCGCCTGCACCTCGTAGTTTCGCAATCCCTCCAGAAACTTCTCTCCAAGCCTTCTGATTATGTTCTCGCCTCGGTCCTGAAGATGCTCCTCGTCTTCCCCGGTGATGTAGAAGACACCCGTCTCGCCGACCGCCACGACCCCGTACGCTCCGTCCGCAGGCGCATCGATGCCCTCAAACAATGCTTGTCTAAGTGTATACTCACTCAGAAGCGACGGCGGCACCTCGACCTTCTCTTCCTCGACTTCCCCCGCTTCCCCCGCAACCGACTCGGCCTCCTCCGCTTCCCCATCACCTTCCGCGCGCGCCGAGAGCATGTCCCGCCATTCCTCCAATGTCTCCAACTCCTCGGGCGCGAGCGGCAGATAGAACCTCAGTGACAGATGCACCCGATAGACATCCTGCGGAACCTCGATCCCCATCTCCGCCAGCGCGGCCCGTATGTTCGCCATGCGCTCGTCGGGGTTGGGATGAATGGTGAAATAGTTCCCGCCCGGCTCCGGACGATGAATCGACTGCTGTTCCAGGACCTGCATCAACTCGAGAAACCCGACCGGATCGTACCCAGCCTCGACCGTCCACTGTGCGCCGGTACGGTCGGCGTCGTTCTCGGCGGCCCTGCCGTACGTCTCCACCATGCTCGCCGCGAGCATCTGCCCGAGCATCAGGGCCTCGCCCTCGCGAGTGGCCACCATCGCCGCCATCCCGATCAGCATCCCCCTGATCTGCCGCTCGTTCATGCGGGCGTGATGCCTGTGAAAAACGTGCACAAGCTCGTGCGACATCACTCCCGCGAGCATGTCGTCCGTCTCGCACGCGTCCACAAGCCCCTTGAACAGATAGATGTGCCCGTCGGGAAGCGCGAACCCGTTCACCGCGTCCTCATTCAGAACCTTGATGACAATCTCCCGCTCGTCCGTCTCCGCTTCGGGAATAACTTCGAGCAGCCTTCGCTCGATCTCCCCCACCCTCGCGACGACGTCCGGGGCATCGACAACTCCGTATTGTCGCTCGATCTCGAGGATGTATTCATCTTCGGGCTCATCCTGCGCCTGGATGGGATCGAGCAAGGTCAGACCGACAGAAAGACAGAGCAGCAGGAAGAGATGCGAAATTCTGGGAACGCTGAAATCGCGGTAAGTCATGGACCCAATATACACCGAAGAACGCGGGGAGCCAAAGGAATCGAAAAAACGGGGACGCCTTTTCGGCTTGAAGCCGAAGAAGGTGTACCCCATTGTTTCTAAGCACACACATCGCTCGCGGACTCGCGCTGTGTGTGCCACAATCGCAGGTCGCAGCTCCGTAGCCTGGGATCCTGCCAACACTTCAGTTGGATGGCTCCAGCTTGCAGTAAGGGATCCCGGGACATCCGACGGTCCCTGTTTCCCCTGGGTCAAATCACCACGTACAGCCCGTCGTATGGAGTTGCGACATAGACGAACTTCCCGTCCGTGGCGATCGCCAGGACATCAAACGGCCTGAGCCTGCCTTTGTACTCAACGTTCCTCGGATCGCTCACATCGAAAACACCCAGCCCCTGGTGAACCGCAACATACACATAGCCTCCGGCCATCTCAATCCCGCATTCGCTCCCATAGATCTCCCCTATGCATTCCGAGAGCAATGGCGGATCGACCGGATCGACGGTCAGATCATAGGCCGGAGAAAGACATATTTGCAATGTCCGCGTCGATACTGGTAAGTGCGGTCCGTATCCGCTAGAATTGGCGCGATTCGGTAGCGAACAGAGCCGGCACGCTTGAAAAGCGGCAAGCCGGTCAATAAGAGGGCTTACATGCCTAAGGCGCAAGCCAGATTTCCAGGGAAATACCCGGGGGGCCTTTCTTTCATACCGCTGGGCGGTTTCCACGAGATCGGCAAGAACATGTCGGTTGTCGAGTACGATGGCGAAATCCTCGTGATCGACGGCGGCATGAGCTTCCCGACCATCAACATGCCCGGTGTCGACGTCGTTATCCCCAAGTTCAAGTACATCGTCGAAAATCGCGACCGCGTCGCCGGAATCGTCCTCACCCACGGTCACGAGGACCATATCGGCGCGCTCCCCTACCTCCTCAGGGAAGCGCAGTTCCCGGTATATGGAACAAAACTGTCGCTTGCCTTCCTCGAACTGAAACTGAAGGATCATCAACTCCTCATGGACAGCGACTTGAGGGAGGTCGAGGACAACGGCGTCTACGAGATCGGCGACAACTTCGAGGTCGAATTCATACCGGTATGCCACTCGATCCCCGACGCGTGCGGCCTCGCCATACGCACCCCGGAGGGAGTCATCGTCCACTCGGGCGATTTCAAGTTCGACCAGACCCCGGTCGACGATCGCAGAATGGCGCTGGGGACATTCGCGCGTTACGGTGACGAGGGCGTGCTCGCCTTCATCATCGACACGACCAACATCTTCAATCCCGGCTACACCGGCAGCGAGCGACGTGTCGGGGTCGCGTTCCATGAGCTTTTCGAGACCCTCGAAGGGCGCATTTTCGTCACCACCTTCGCCAGCCATCAGCATCGTATCCAGCAGGCGATCGATGTCGGCGTCTACCTTGGCCGCGTGATCGTCCCGACCGGTCGCAGAATGATCGACGATATCGAAACATCCCGCGATCTCGGCTACCTGAACGTGCCCGACAGCGTGCTGGTCAACGCGGAGAACATCAGTGAGTACGCCGACAGCGACCTTCTCGTCCTCGCAACCGGTACCCAGGGCGAGCCCGGCAGCGCCCTCAAACTCATGAGCGAAGGCGATCACACCGTAAAGATCAAGCCCGGCGACTCCGTCGTCATCTCCGCCAGCCCCATCCCCGGCAACGAGGCGCACATCCTGAACATCATCAATCGACTTACCGAGCTCGGCGCGGAAGTCTACTACGGTCCCGAGCGCGGCGTGCACGTCTCCGGTCACGGGAGTCGCGAGGAGATCAAGATCCTCTACAACCTCGTCAAGCCGAAGTTCGTCCTGCCATTCCACGGCGAAATCCGCCACATGCGCGAGTTCGCCTCGCTGATGCACAAGATGGGGCATCCGGATGATAACGTCGTCCTCGCGCGTATCGGCGACAGGGTGCGCATATCAAAAAACAAGATCGAGGTGTCCGGACACGTGCCGAAGGGCGTAACAATGGTCGACGGGCTGGGAGTGGGGGATGTCGATGGGCATCTCCTCGACGAGCGCAGGCAGCTCGCGCGCAGCGGCGTGGTGGTCGTGACCGTTTTCCTCGACGAGCGCACGAAGGAGGTCGAGCGTGTCGAGATCGAGGCAAAAGGCGTCCTCGATTTCTCCCGCCACACCGAACTCCTCGGCAAATCCGAGATCGTCCTCCGCGACAGCCTTCGCGCGGTCAGGGAGACCGACTTCACCGAGTACCCCAACCTGAAGGAAAAAGCCGACGAGAAAATCCGCCGCCTCTTCTGGAAGCAGCTCCGCCGCGAACCCTACATATTGACGAACGTCTACGAGATCTGACCACAGCCACACTCCCCCCCCACCAAAAGAACCCTTGTCCATTCTTGTTCTTGTAACCTGCCCAACCATTGGCCGGGTTTCGATTACGTTGGGCGGTGAACTCCCGGCCAGCGGTTGGCCGGGGTGTCGTTATTCATGACAGATGAGGGGACGCGGTAGCGGATGTCAAGTTCGCGGGAGTCAGGGAATAGGGTGACCCTTTCAATCCAGGGCTGGATGTATTCCTTGCGTTCGGCGGGCTTGGCTTCTGTGAGCACGCGGTCAAGGTCGGTGCGGCGGGCCATTGCCTTCTTAGAGTCGATTTGCGCGGGCTGGCCAGGTTTGGCTATTGCCTCGGAGAGGCTGTCGCGCTCTTCCCGCAAGGCACGTAGCCGCTCGTTTGCCCACTCGACATCGTCCAGACCGTCCTCCAGGAGTTTGCGGATGTGTGCAATCTTGCGGTCGACTTCCCGAACTCGCTTCTTCGCGTTGGGGTCAAAGCCGGTCTCCTGTTCCCAGATGCGCCTCAGCTCTGCGTTGACGTGGCGGGTGAAGCTCGCGGGATCGGCCAGCTTCGCGATGATGCCTTGAATGTCGGCGACTACCTGATCCTCGACCAGCATCTGAGGCACGTATACGCCCGGGCCGCATCCCTTGCCGCCACGATAAGGCTCACTACCGCAGACGTAGTATCCCTTGTGCCCTATAAGGTTCTTTCCGCACCTGTCACACACGGCTATGCCACCGGTCAGCAAGAAGTTGGACTGCCTCGCACGCCCACGAGGAGGCCCCCCATGCTTCTCGCGCTTCCGGCGCCGCATGTTGGCGATGGCGATGACTTCCTCCTCAGTGATGATAGCGGGGTGTGCCTTCTCGACAATCTCCCACTCGCTGACTGGTCTGCGCCTTGAGCCATCAGCGCGGACGTTCCAGACCCCGAAGCCCGCATACTTGAGGAGATTGAAGTCCTGGAGCAAATCCTTCCAGCTTGTCGAGTTCCACACTTTGTCCCTGCGTCCGGGGATGCCCGTCTCGTTGCAGAAGTCCCGAAGCTTCACAATCGATGCGCCCTTCATCGCAAGCTCCACCAGGCAGTGACGGACCCACTCATGGAGAGGCTTCCCGGCCACCACTGTATCGTCCAAGACCCAGATGCCCTTGTAGATTGGCTTGCCCCCCTTGCCGATGCCGTGCTCAACATGCTCAAGCTTGTAACCCCACAGAGGCATTCCGCCGTTCTTGAAGCACCAGCCGGTCCCGGGATCGCGCGCCCTGAGGTTAGCCTTGCAACCCTTTCTCACGTGGAATGCTATCTCGCGACTGTAGGCTTCGTTCTTCGCGAACGTGAAGGCCTCCGCGTACAGGCCAGCAGACGTTTCCGGGTCGAGGTCAGGATCGCTGACTGACACCACCTTGATGCCCGCATCCCGAAGCTCGCGAAACAGCGCACGACCGCCCACACTGTCTCGTGAAAAGCGCGAGAAGTCGTGCACGATGATCGCGTTGATGTCAGGATCGGCCTTGGCCTTCTCGATCATGCGGTTGAACACGACTCGCTTGTCACAGCCGTTGAAAGCGCTCACCGCCTCATGGAATTCCTCCGCAATCACAATCCCCTGTCGGTCGGCGTACGAGCGTATCTCCCTGAGCTGCTGCTCGATGGACTCGCCGCGTTTCTCCTGCATGTCGGTCGACACACGTGCCCAGGCGAAGGCCCTGGGCTTTGTGCCGTTTACACGCGCTTCGTCGGTCGCGGATTCCCCGGTGATTGCTTCGAGTAGTGCTGTCGTGTCGGTCATGGCGATGCTCCTCGTTACGGTTGCATGCCTCTCACCTGCTCGTCCTGATTCTACACCACTCGGACGCATTCGAAAATATATATCGGTCTAGCCGGTATAGACCGGGTGGGATGTTGTCGTGCTCGGTCGGTGCCGCATCGCCCTTCACCCCGCACACCCTCCCGCGCCCATGCCTGCATTCCTGTACAACATAACGGAGATGGCGCCTGTTCACCGCGCTTTGAGTTACCAGGGTGAGCTGTGACGCTGGTGACGCTAAGTGTATTACTACTGGCACCAAGTAGTAGAAGGGGAAAAGGGGGGTTATTTCGCTCATTTAGCCGTCACCCCGCCCAGACAAAGTGGGAAAATCAGCGTCATGAGCGTCATCAGCGTCATACCCCGCATGTGAAGCGGCTTCTGGAATGACGCTGGTTGTGTCGGCAGCGTCATGGTCAGCGTCATTGCTCTTGTGGTGTCGGTGGTCAGCGGTCGTCTGCTCTTGATTCGCTGCCCTGCGTATTGTCAGCGTTCGTTCGGAGGAGCTTCTGTCACGCCCTATGATGATTCCTGCGTACTCCAGACAGGGGATCAGGTAATTCAGGCTCCCGGACAGGTGCTGCGGAGTTTTCGGCCAGTGCTTGGCGCTCGTGTCAACACCCATTGAAGCTGCTTCTTCATTGAGTTGGTCCAGGAGTTCCGACGCTGCGCCCTTCCATTCTCTGCGATCCTCGAACCACCTGACAATGACCTGAGCGAGGGGGTCCGAATCGAGCACAGCCTCATGCTGGCGATTGACGTTGCGCCTGTAGTGAAGGAGGAAGTCGTTTTCGTTCCATCCGAGCGTCCGGGCGACGGCAACCGCCCAGTGCGTGAAGTCAGGCAGCCTGGAGCTCCAGGGCACCTGGACCATCTTCTCGACAGCCATCGCCGCAGCGAGTATGTCGAGCATCCCGCCGAGTATCCCGCCACGCGTCTCTTCAAACTCGTGCCAGAAATCCGTGTCCCTGCGAATGCCCTCGCCGTGGATCTTGTCGAGTTCGAAGAGGATCGAGCGGCTCATGAGGTCCGATTGGGTCACTACCAGACGGACACCGCTGATGCCGATGACGTTCTGGTACTCGGTGATTAGAGTGTCTTCGTCCGTGTACAGCACGCGCTTGGCTTCGCCCTGCCCGGTGACAGAGCCGCAGAGCACATCGGACTGCGCGCTCGTTATCCTGCTTTCGTTGTCGAAAATCAGCAGTCGATTTTGCGAGGCGATCTGCGCGAAATCTTTCGTTCTTGACAGCTTACCCTGGTACTCGGGTATGCAGGGATCGATCAGTCTCCGTGCCATGGTCAGCACGGTGGACTTGCCCGACTGAGCTGGGCCGCAGAGAATCAGTACGGGGATCGGGATGTCCGGCACGAGAGAGACGATCAGCCATGTCATGAACAGGCGCTTGTCGGTCTCAGTGCGAAGGTTGACGAGGTCGAGGATTCGCTGTGGCTTGCCTCCCCTGACAGGTGTGGGGAGCGGTTTCTG
>CAYLVL010000008.1:0-19020 GCA_964387135.1 uncultured Planctomycetota bacterium | reverse complement strand
AGGGCCGATCGAGGCATCCTACGCGGTTTACGCGCACTGGGCCGAACCGCTGCGGATACCGGTAACCGATCCGGCAACCGACTTCGGTCCGGAGGCGAACTCCCCCATGCCCTATGAGTTCTGGGTCGAGCAGATCGGTCCGATCGATCCTGACGCACCGCAAGAGGTCAGGGCTGAAGGCCTATTGGTTCACATCAAGTACTGGGACCTGGGAATGGATTATTGGGCCTTCGGATGGGCCAGTGTGCTGGGTTCCGGCTACGAGCAGTTCCCCTTTCATGAAGCATTCGATATATGCCCGGACTGCTATCAACTGGGTAAATTCATGACCGGGTATACGAGAGTTCCAGGCATCCTGCCCGGTACCTGGCCAATCAGATTCAACCTTGCGGTCGACAACGACAACAAGTGTCCCGATCTTTCAAGGTCTGACTACATACTTTGGTTGGATATCGAAGCGTACGACGGCGAATGGTGATCGATGATCCGGCGCGGAGACCATCTCCGCCCGTTTTCAAAGCAGCACCTGATTCCACGGGGAGCCCAACTCCCCGTTTTTTCTTGGCATCGACAGAATGCGTGCTTGAAAGCTCATGCTCCTATGAAGTTGGTATTTCCGGTTCGAACGGTTTGAATTCGTGGGCGCGGCAGTCCATGATGACGGCGTTGCGCCCGACGAAACCCAGGATGGGATCAGGGGGAACGAAGCGCCTTCCCGTAATCCTGAATCCAAGTCTCTCGCCGAGCTTGAGTGCAGGCGTGTTGGCGGCCAGAAGCTCGATTCTGACGGTGGCTATCGGCGATGTCCCGAAGATGCACTCCATGAGTTTGGACATCGCCTCTCTGCCGATGCCCGCGCCCCGGTAGTCCGGGTGTATGGCCGTGAATACGCTCACCACATGAGCTTCGACGTCCCACTCGGCTATTCCGATCTCCCCCGCGAAAGATTCGCTCGCATCGCTGCTCAGGATGGTCCAGTCCCCGGAGCGGGCATCTTGCGCTCGTTTTTGCTTTGCCGACCTGATCTCATCAACGGAAATGTGAGGCAGGGGGATACCCATCGGAGCCGTCACGCGGGAATCGGCGAGGAGTTCGGCGATATTGTCGAGGTCGCGTTCTTCACTGTAAGGTCTCAGGATGAGCCTGTTTGTCTCAATGCATGAAGAGAAGAATGCTTCAAGCGCTCCTGGATCCATGGGGCCACCGATGACAATGATAACGGGTGACGGCGCGGATGTTAAACGTTGGAGATCGCGGGTTTCAGGCGGCGATAGGTTTCGAGGATGCGTTCCCGCTTCTTTTCGTAGGCCTGGCGCCATTCCGGCTCGGAGATGCTCTGAAGGATGTCCTCGACGATCTTGCCGGAGAGGGCTATATACTTCAGAGCGCGGTCCTCGTCACCCACCTGGAAGGAAAGCTCGGCGGCTTTGTAGGCGAACGTGACCAGCGCTGAGGAGATGCCGGCGCTCAGATGCGCGGGCTCCTCTTCGGGTCCGAGCACATTAAGGGCTTCCGTCGGGCTCTGGAGCTGGGATTGCGCGACCATTATCTCGGTAAGGCACTCCAGTTCAATTGAGCGAAGGTTCCTGTATTTCGCGCTTTCCAGTACTTCCCTGGCAAGCCGCAGCGCTTCCTCGTGCCTTCCTTCCATGTTGGAGATCCTGGCGAGGGTGATTCTCGAATGGAGCATCCCGACCACGTTGCCGATGGCTTTCTTGACCTCGATGGATCGCTCGAAGTACTCCTTGGCGATCTGTATATCGCCTTTCGCCAGATGGATGCCGCCGAGCGTGCCGAGGACCTCGCTCTCGCCCTGCCGGTTTCCGATAGTCATGAATGTCTCCAGCGCCCTCTCGCAGGACTCGCGCGCCTTGTCGAGAAGCCCGACCTCGAGGAAAATCTCGCCTATGGAGAAGTCGACCTTCGCTTCCATCATGAGGTCGGCGCGGTCGCCGAGAGAGGCCTTGATAGCTGAGAAGCATTCAAACGCCCGCTCGTACTCGCCGCGCTCGAAATAGACGATTCCCAGGTTGCCGAGAGGGAATCGCTGGCCGATGCTGTCATTCAGTTCGCGGAAGATCTCCAGTGCCCTGCGGAAATACCGGATCATCTCTCCCTGTCGCATGGTGTTCCTGCACACCAGTCCGAGATTGTTATACACGCGGGCGAGCTGGGCGCGGTCGCCGGTGCTCGCAAGGATGCCGGCGGCCTGATGGAAATATTCCTCGGCCACTTCCATGTTGCCCATCAGGTAGCTGGCGGTCCCGGCTTCCTTGAGCGCCGCCGCCTCTGTAGGCTCGTCCTCTCTGGACTGCGCGAGTTCAATCAGCTCCTTGGCGACTTTAAGCGACTCCTCGTTCTCGCTGATTGTCCTGAGATAGATGCACCGTTCGAGAGTGGCCCTGAGCGCAAGCTCTTCACGGCCTGTCTTATCGGAAATCGTCTCGAGCTGCTTGACTGCCCGGTTATGCAGGGTTCGCTCGCCGAGCGGTTTAACCGCCTCGAGAAGATCAAGTGTTATTTCAAGCGCAAGCTCATCCTCCATATCGGCAGGGGTAAGCATGTCGGCCGCCCTGCGAAGGTGGTCGAGCGCGAGATGGAACTGCTGCGCCTTGAGTGCCCTCTTGCCCGCCGCGAGGAAATGCTCCGCCGCTTCCTTGAGCTCATTCGAAAGGGCGAGGTGGTGAGCGATGAGATGATGCGGTTCGGCAGTCTGGTTTTCTTCCGCCTGCTGGATGAGCATCCTGGCGATATCGCGATGTCCGCGCTGGACATCATCGGGCGGCATACTTCGCAAAACCGCTCTTCTTATCTGGTGGTGACTGAAAGCGTATACGCCGCTCTGTCTTTCCTGTAGAAGGCCATGGCGCTCCAGGAGGCTTTTCAGGACCTCTTCGAGCTTCTCCTCCGACGGCGAGAACATGCGCTGGAGAAGGTTGATATCGAATGTGTCGCCCTGAAGAGCAGCGGCGCGCAGAAGAAGGATCTCGTTCAATGTAAGCCGGTCGACGCGTCTCTGAATCAGGCTGTTGATCGACGGCGGCACCTTGAAGTCGGTCAGGTCTCCCTTGAGCACCCACTGGTTCTCGCCACGCTCCGCGAGTATTCCCTCGTCCTCCATCAGACCCGCGATCTCGAACAGATAGAAGGGATTGCCTCCAGCCATCTGGCGCGTGGCCTCGGAAAGGGAGGTGAAGTCGTCGGGCTTGACGAAGGTGTACATGTTGCTCAGGATCTCGTCGACTTCCTCGCGCTCCAGTCCGGTGAGATTGATTCTCTTTGTGGAAGGGCTGGCATCGAGCTCTTTAAGGAGATGCGCCAGGGGATGTGTCTTGTCCTCGGCGGCGCCGGTTATTTCCTCCGGTCTGTGAGTGGCCAGAACGACAATCGGGCTGTCCTGGATTCTCTGGGACAGGAATCTCAGGAACCCCAGCGTTGCGTCATCCGCCCAGTGGAGATCGTCGAGGAAAAGCACGACCGGCGTGTTCAGGGCCGCCTGGGTGAGGAAGCCGGTGAGCAGGTAGGAAGTATTGGCCGAGGTCGAGCCTTCCTCGGTTTCCGCGTGACCGCCCTGGCTTACGGCGCGGAATTCGGCCATCAATGTAACCAGGGGCTTGACAAGGGTGTGCCGTGAACCGAGAACCACGGCCAGCCTTTCCTCGTCATTCTTCCCCGGGATTTCATCGAGGAAATCCACAATGGCCTGTAGGATTGAGGCGTAGGGCAGGTTGGGTTCCTGGTGGCATCGATTGTACAGCAGGAGGTGACGGGTGCGATCTGACGCGACCCTTCCGAGAGCTTCATCCAGAAGTCGGGTTTTTCCGATACCGGCTTCACCTGAGACGAAAACCATGCCGCCGCGCTTGGATAGGAACGATCCTGTTATCAGCTTGTAGAGCCGGTCGATCTCGCCTTCCCGCCCCACGAAGGGCGTGCGACGTATCACATCGATCCGGTGCCTCGGGCCTTCCTCACCGCTGGTAACCTTGGGAGATTTCTGGTACGCCTTGCCGAGTTCCTGCTGTATATTCTCAATCTCGGCGACGAGGTCAGCGATTCGCATCCGTCCGGTGGGGATGAAATTCTGGGCCTTTTTCAGGCTGGCCGCGAAGCCCTCCAGGATGGCTTTCGTTCGCGAATCGGTCGTGGACGCCAGGGTCTTGCGGCAGAGATGATCGAGCTGGCTAAGCGCGAAATGAATGTCCTTCTCCTTGGTCCGCGGGATAAGGGTATTCGAAGCCATACCGAAGTCGATGATCTTGATGAACGGTCTTTCCGCCCCGATCTGCGAGACCATGATATTGCCGGCATGCAGATCGTCATGCGACAGCTTGCGGGCCTGGAGGAAGTCCAGGGTGCTCAGGAGCTGGTGAGCGAGCACAAGCAGGGCATGCGGATCGAGCGGCACACGATCCGCAGCCAGGTCTCTGAGCGTCTGTCCCTCAATGAATTCCGTGACGATGAAATGAATCGTCTCGGTGTCCCCGCCTACTTCCACGGTTTCCTCGCCAAGGTCGAGGATGCTGGCGATATGGGGATGGCCGCGAACCTGCATGGCCTTGCGGCTTTCCTCCTTCCATTCCTCGCCGAGGTCGATGGGGACGCCTGCGATGGCGCTCTTGATGATTTTGATGACAACACGCCCCTGGAGCAGGGTGTCGTAGGCCCTGAAGGCGTGTGCGGACAGGCCGCTGCCGATATGTTCCTCGATAAGGTATCGGCCTTTAAGCCTGAGTCCAAGGTATGCTCGGGCGTCTTCCGCCATTCATTACCAATATCAGCAGGTTTGGAGTTCTCTGAGTCAATCGTTCTTATTCACGTGCAATCTGGAATTGCACACTGAATTCCAGACCCGATTGAGATGTCTGGCGCGCCCCTTGCCGCACGCGCCGCCGCTACTGAAATGAGGACCAATTCCGCTTTACGATTGTGAGAAGGAGTGAGGATGAATGACGCCGGAAAGCGCTCGCCACAAGCCTACAGGTTTGAGCTCGCCGCGTTGTCCGGTCAGTTGGAATGTCGCAAACGAGCGACAAAACCGGAGTTCTCATCGGGTTCCCGGGTCTCGAAGGGATATACGGGAGGCACTGTCCATATGATATCCTCCTCTTCTGCGGGACCCTCTCGCTGGAAGAGCATAAAAAATCCGCGCAATGTCAGGCGCGGGACTCTGCGTACATCCTGCCGGGCACCAGCCGACATGGGCGCGCCCGACCGCATGCACTCGCACGTTCCACCATGCCCCTTCATTTGTCTCCCCCTTCCCAGTCTTCGCGGGATCTGAAGACTGAAAACCAATCCACAAGAACTCGGTAGTTAGCTACTATGTCCGGAAGGGGCCGTCAAGGGAGTACGGGTCGTCGATGCGGAGCTGATACTTTGATGTGGATTTGAGATGCTGCATATCGCCGATCAGCAGCGGGTTACGGCGATTCGAATGATAATTCGATATTCGGATTTTCTTGTGAATTCCAGGGCCGCATCGCGTTACCAATCCGGGTTGCGTATGTAGACAATCAGTTGATTGGCATTACGAGATAAGAAGTAACTATCATGATTGAGGTGAGGCCTGTTTCCGTTTGTCCGGTGCTGATGCCGGATCGGACTCCAGGGACGGAAACCGCCTGAATTTTCACTCATTTTCACCTGCTTTCAACTGGTTTCAGACTTGAGTGAGTATCATTGACCCGGAGCGGGAAGCGGGTTATTCTTTGATAAGGAACTGCAATGCCCCTGACAGGGCTATGCAGGGATGTGGAGAAGGTATCTACTTAATTGAGTGGTTTCAACTGGCTTGACCGGGTTTCCCGGGTATTTCATTGTGGAGGTCTCCGGGTGATGAGCAAAAAATCACGTCTGGCTTACCGTGGTCTTATCTGGGTGCTTATTCCGATAATCGTCGGGTGCTCGTCCGGGGATCCCGTAACGCAGCGCGAAATAATGCCCGCGACGGGGATTGCTCTTCAGTCCGGTCAATCGGATGCTGAGCGGTCGGATCGGGTGCTCTGGGGGATATGGGATGTGGGAATCAACAAGCACACCGGTGAGATAAGGTGTGAACCTCTCAGGGACGCGGAGCTGCACGTAAACGCGCTTCATTTCCTGGAACCTCCCGCCCTTACAGACCTGACGATCGACTCGGGCTCCCTTGTGATCGATGAGCCCGGCAACTACGTCGCGGTTGATGTCATCCTGACACATCCTTTCCCTGGATCGCCTCAATTCTCAGGTTTCGATGTCCGCGGCATCGTCCTCCTTCCCGGAACCGATATCCCGTTTTCAGATCCGTCGCTGATCTTCGGCGGTCCGGGCGAGCCGGCTCTTGTCAATGCGGACGGCTGGACGCGATGGTGGAATCCGAGAGAGTTCCCCTCGCCGGGCATGTTCGGCTTCAAGCAGGGACTCATAGGCGCCAGGGGAGGCGCGGGAGTTTTCACCGCGACGGTGAACGGCTACAAGTATTTCGCCGACGGATTGGGGTCGCTCGATCCGATTACAGGCATGTCACCCTCCGGCAGGGGAGTGTTTGCCGCGGGGTCCAGCAATCGGAGGAATTATCAGATCGATTTCGGCATCGATTCCGGAGACTGGCTGAACTTCCAGTACGCCGTCGACGCGTCGTGGGAGATGCCTGACAACATGCCGTATCCGGCAATCCCGGACGATTTTCCGATGGAAGCCAATGCGCCGGAGGGCTACCATGTGCAGGTGGAGGAAGTCGAGAATACTCTCTGGTGGCTGGACAAGATCGGTATGGGCGGTCACCTCGAACTGGAGATCGATGTCTACACATGGCGTCCGGACGCGATAGAGCGGGTGGTTTTCGAATGCGGGGAGATTATTGGTGCTCCTGTGGAAGCCGAGGTTATTGAGGGCTCGGGAGGCGGTCCCGATGATCCCGTGTACTCGACGTATTTGCTGGACATCCGGCCGGACGCGCTGACGAACGATGATACGAAGGACTGCCTGGTCACGGTGACGACGTCCGAGGAATACGCTCAGAACGGCACAACGGTGTTCTTCGGTCCTCCCGGCTCGAAGGTCAGCTCTTACTACCGTTTCAAGACCGAGATATCATGGAAACCGCCTTTGAGCTGGAATCTTGCCACGCTGACGGAGTTGCCCGTCCAGCCGTCGACCGTCCTTTGCGAGATGTCGGTGGTGAGCGGGACGCGGAAGGAAGGCGTTTACTTCTTTGGTGATGAGTACGGGCTTTATCGGTATGATCTGGACTACAGGAACATCGCGGAGCATGTAACGACGCTGGAGGGGCTGTTCGGCTATTCCAAGCTTGATTTATACGGCGCTCCGGAGACGCTTGGGAGGTTTGAGCTTTGTCCGTTCGGGCAGTTCGTGGCGTCCACGATCTCCGCCGCGCCTTCGCCGACCTTCCTTGGCGGCCTGAAGCGGGATTATGCGTTCTTTTTCAACAAGTTATACAGTCCGGGAGGCCAGTTACCGGTGCAGGTAGCGATTCCGGATCCGACCAAGGGCTTTTTCAAGTTCGTAGACGCTGCCGCGAACTGGGCGCAGTGTGAGGAAGACGCAAAGGTCTACTGGATCCAGGTTGATGATCCGGATGAGGATTCTCCGCCTGATCCGGATATCACGGTGATCCTGGGCGTATATCAGTATGCATTCAGCGGCAATCCGTTTTCCGGCGATATCGACTACCTGAGCGGGTCGCTGGTGCCCATGGGCGACGGCGCGGGCAAGGTGGACATCGAGTCGGTGGATCGATTCGGCGTCGATGGTGCCCCGCAGGGAATTGGCGGTTCGATGGACCTTATCTGCTGGTTCATGGAGACCGATCCCCCGGCCCTTGAATGCTTCGGTGTGGTGTCCGGCGACGACTCGGGCAACCTGAATCAGCATCTCTGCACGGTGAATACGTTCCACGCGACACCCAGGGATATCGCCGTCATGCCGACTCACAAGGGAGGCTACAGCCCCTACAACTGGGTTATCGTGCTTGAGGAGGGCGCAGCGACGTGGAGCCTCGAGGCTTTCGATCAGCAGGGAAGCTCGTGGGTCGGCCTGCTCGATATGCCGGGCTATCCGGCGTGCCTGGATGTCGATCCGGTGAATTACCAGGTGCACGTATGGTTCAGCATTGTCCCCGGAGGACCGATAAACGCCGCCGTTTTCACTCTGTCTCTTGGGTAGAAAGCCGGATTTCGGATTACGGGCGATCTGGCAGCATGTCCGCATCTGCCATCGCGCTCGTCAGATCGACGCCCTCGACCGGATTGACCGATGGCTGTACACCATCTCCGGGTGGAACTACTTCCTCCGGTTCTTCCTCTTCTTCGGGAATCGCATAGCTCTCAACATACCGCGGAGGATTGTTTCTCAGCCACGGCGGATTGAGAAGCTCCTCCATGATCCGACCTGTCATCTGCTCGGAGATCTCGATTCCCAGGGCGTGCAGGATTGTCGGAGTGAAGTCGCGAAGGTTCGCCGATCGAGCGGTATGACCCGCGCTGAACTGAGGTCCGCTGATGAGCATCAGCGCGCCCTGGGATATCTGGCCTGAAGGTGTCTCGCCAGGCTCGATCAGCTCCGAGAACGTCCCCTCCCAGTCCCCGATTACTGCCGGAGCATCCCGGGTAAGATCGTGGGCGAGATGAAGCGAGACCTCAAGGCAGTCCGGGAGCCTTGTAAAGGCCAGCAGCGTTCGCTGGTCACTGCTGAGTTCGATGTCCTGACCGGTTGGGGTCCATCGGGCGGTGGCGAGCGTGTTTTCGAGATCGTCCATCCATGTTTCGTCTTCAGGATCGACGGGGTGGATGCAAATCCCATCGTCTGTGAAATCACCCACGACTCTCGTGCCCCAGCCTATAGCCTCGATCAGTCTCTCCGCCGACAATTTGAAGGGCTCGTGTCTTCTGTCGGATGCAGCTCTCATGCCATGATTGGAGATCACAGCCACCACTGTCTCGTTGTCTGTAAACGGCGCCAGGTGTCCAACGAACTTGTCCACGTGTGCGTAGGCATCGGGTATCGCTCTTCCGAGACCGTACGCAAGTCCTGAGTCCACGTCCGGCGGCGGGGGACCGAACTCGTTCGGCTTCGCGTACCTCCATGAACTCATGAAAACGGGCTGAAGGCCCGGAAAACGGAGGATCGCGGCATCCAGCGGATGTTTCCTGACGAGAGCGAGTGCGATATCGGACTCGATTCGGAATTCAAGCAGCTTCCGTTGCTGGTAAACAAGGCGCGGAGACGGTCGGGTCAGAATCTCGATAAGAATCTGGTGCCCGATATCCGATATCGTGTCGAGCCGTACCCCGAGTCTCGCCAATCGGCATGTAATCGACACGATCTGCCAGAGGTTCGGAGTGCGTGATGTATGTCCGCTCGAGCGAATGCAGGCAAGAAAGCCGGAGATTCTCCGGGCGTCTATGTCCGGGCTTTCGGGGGGCGGGATGTCGAAACCGTTGCCGGTCCTGAGCGGATGCTCCGGGGCGGCCTGAAACAGCCCGATCTTGTATCCGCGCCACGCCAGGGCATCCCAGAGCGTAGCGGCACTCAGATCGGTCCGGCTGCTGTGGCTGTCGAGGATGCCATGAACACCGGCTGAAGTCCCGGTCATCGTGTCGGCCCATGCGCGCGAGGGGATCAGCGGCTCGTCGCAGTTCAGAGCGCCGTAGCAGCCGCCCGACTTCATCTCGCTCATGACCGGAAAGCGATCGACATTGCCCGCATTCATGTACTCATTGAAGAGAGCGCTGTCGAGCCCGTCGACCGCCACGACCACGAGTTTCAGAGGCTGAGGAGAACCGTAGCCCCGGTTGAACATGGGGATGAGAATTACTAGGAACAGGCCCATTATCAGGGCGGGTCCGATTGCTGTTCCGATGCCTCTCCCGATGGTGGAGTGCGGCACCAGCTCGGCGTGACGGTTGCTCACGATCCCTGGAAACGCGATGAGCGCGGCGAGGATCGGTCCGATGATTAGCCCCCAGCCGGTCGCGGGCCATCCTGCAAGGGCCGCGAGCGGCCATACGATGGCAATCAGGAAACCGGCTCTTACCAGTGCCAGCGGATGGACGCTTCTACCAAGTGGTGGAATGACATTGACCAGCAATCCGGCGATTATGGCGAGCGCGGTTCCATAGATGATCCCCAGGATCGTGCCGCCGACAAGGATCCATTTCACGGCGACTTCGACGGAGTCAACGAAGTCGATTGAGCCGAGGAAACCAAGCGCGATGAAGACCATCATCACGGTCCAGCCGCCGATCGCGCTGCCGATGATCAGCCGGAAGATATGGTAATGCGCGTGTCCCGGATGTACGGGGTATCCGTCACTGGATCTCCTGATCCTCGTCAGCGATTCGCTGTTGCTGTATGCGTTCGCCATTCGGGAATGCCGGGACGGTATTCTATTGCCAATCCCGGCGCGTATCAACATCCGAGATCGAAACCTTTGCCGTGTTTGCGCTCTCTCTCAGATAATGTCGGCGGGCGCCAGGTTCAACTTGCCCGATAGCACGCAAGGGATTGTTGCGATCGTGGATGCGGTGCACTAATCTGAGCGGCTCAGATGCCCATCAGGACCGCCGGAAAGAGAGTACCGTCGCGACTCGAGTACCTGCTCGGCTGGATGCTCGCACTGGTGTGTCTTGTGGCTTTCTTCTTCTCCCCCAACGTCAGGCTGACAAACGGGGATTCGTACGGATGGGCGAGCTACCTGGCCGAGTATGGCCGTGCCGAGGGCACAATTCTCTATCCGACAGTTCCCAAGGAATCCGGGTCGCGTCCGTCCAGGCTGTCCGAGGAGCAGCTGAGGGAGCTTGGGGAAAGGGAGCGCTCGGCAGGATGGTGGGTGCTTTGGAACCCGCATCATCTTCTGTATCTGCCGGTGACCGCAACGATTTATCGCGTCGTTCGCCAAGTTTGGCCGATTCTGCCCGCTCTGAGGTTCCTGAGATGGTGGAACCTTCTTGCGAGTGTCGGGACAATTCTGCTGCTCTATCGTCTGATGATACGAATCGTGCCGGGAAGCCCGTATCCCCTCGCGTGGTGCGTTTTTCTCGCATTCAGCCCGACATTCTTCAGGTACGCCACCGACGGGGCCCAGTATCCCACACCGATTTTCTTCCTTTCCGTCGCCTGCTGCGGATTGTGGGCGTTCGCGGAACAGGGAAAGCCGTCGCAACCGGTGCGGTCCGCCTTCTGGCTTGCATTTGCTGTTCTCTTCCACCAGCTGGCAAGCATCGTCGTGCCGTTTATTCTCGTCGGGACGGCGCTTCTGGTCGGGGAGATGAGAAAGAACGGTCGGGAGATCCCGTGGAAGCGATTCTGGTGGCCTGCGGGAATCGCTGTAGGTCTGCCGATAGCGGTCTATCTTGTGGTGGCTGCGTTTGCGCTTGGACCGACTGGTGAGTTCACGGTTTCGGGGATCGCGAAATACGTGACGCTATATGGCCGTCAGGGGGCGTACTGGACAAGTTCGCTGTGGGGCGGCATTGAGAGGAATTTGCTGTCTTTCGTCGGGTTTTATTTCGGGAATGCGAGAATGCGCGATCTGTTCCTGAGCCACGTCCCGTTTACGCTTTTCGTGATGGTCGTTCCAGCGATGTGGTTCACGGCTCTGTTCAACTGGAAAAAGCTCTTCCCCAGCGCGCAATGGTGGCTCGGTATGTGCCTCCTGTGGATACTCCCGCTGCTCGTGTTTCTGAGCGTCTGGAATCCGGGTCACGATTTCTATCATCTCTTCCTGACAATTCCACTCGGGTCCGTAGCGGTTCTGGGGGCGGAGTCGGCGAGGTCCAAAGGTAAACGCGGATGGATTGATGTCGGCTTTTTCTGGTTGTGGTGCGCTGCCGCGATATGGGTGAACTTCTCCGAGACCTTCGCGGGATGCAGGTGGTATGGGGATTGATGAGCCCGGCATTGCTCTTGCATGTGATCTAAAGGTAGAGTACCCGGAACCGGTGGGACGGATGGGCAGCACCATCGTTGAAAAAGCGCTTGCCGCGCGAGCGGATGTCGAGACCGCGAAAGCGGGAGATGTTCTTACGGTTCGTCCCGACCTGATCATGGCGCACGATCTTTCCGTCCCGCTCGCGGTCGAGGTTTTCAGGAGGATCGGCGCGAAGAAGGTCGAAGATCCGAAGAAGCTCGTTTTTGTACAGGATCACTTCCAACCGGCCAAGGATGTCCCCTCCGCGCTTCTCGCAGGCACAACACGCGAATTCGCGCTCAAGCAGGGCGCGAAGCACTACTTCGAGGTCGGCTGGGGCGGAATCTGCCATATTCTCATCCTGGAGAAGGGGCTTGCGAAGCCGGGGATGGTCATCGCGGGTGCCGACAGCCACACGCTGACAGTGGGGGCGATCGGGGCGGTCGGTATCGGTGTGGGCTCTACCGATCTTGCCGCGTTGTGGGCGCTCGGAGAGCTCTGGGTGGACGTGCCGTTTACGCAGAAGGTTGTGCTGGAAGGGAAACCGCCGAGGTTTGTCGGCGGGAAGGACATCATACTGGCGGTGCTCGATATTCTGGGTCAGGAAGGAGCCATGAACCAGGCGCTTGAGTACTCCGGAGGCGCGCTCGAGCATCTGACGGTCTACGATCGGGTGACGATCGCAAACATGTCGGCGGAAACGGGAGCGACCACGGCTGTATTCCGCCCGGACGAGTGGGTAAGACAATGGATTTCCGAAAGAGTTCAGGGATCATACGAGGTGCTTCATCCCGATCCGGACGCATCCTACGCAAATGAAGTCGAGGTGAATATCTCTGACATGGAGCCGCTGGTGGCGGTTCCGGACAGCCCGGCGAACGTGATGCCGGTAAGGGACTTGGAGGATGTCGAGGTGGATCAGGTGTTCCTCGGAAGCTGCGCGAACGGGTCGATCGAGGACTTGAGGAGTTTCATGGATGTGGCGGGACGGAACAGATTCTCAAAGCGGACGAGGGTTCTGGTCACGCCCGCAACGCAGGAGACATATCGCCGGGCGCTTCGCGAGGGGATCGTGGAGAGGATTGTCGAGGCCGGAGGCGCCGTTCAGACGCCGAGCTGCGGACCGTGCATCGGCGGCCATGGAGGCGTGCTCGGACCGGATGAAGTGTGCCTGAGCACTTCCAACAGGAATTTCAAAGGAAGGATGGGGCACCCGGACAGCAGGATCTATCTGGCCGGTCCGGAGGTCGCCGCCGCGACCGCAGTGAAGGGGAAGATAGCGCTTCCGGAGGATGTTGCGGGATAGTCGGGATTGGGGCCACCGATAGCTTTCGATGATGTATCCATCAGGGGAAAAAGCCGGCGAATTGAAGGAGATTGTGAGAGCGACGCCCCGGGGCTGCCGGCTCGTGTACTGGCTGGTCATACTTGACATGGTGGCTGTTACCGGCTGGGTCTGGTATCTGGCGTTTCGGACCGGAAACAACGCCGGATCGCTTTCCGGATTTCCGTTCCCTGAATTCAGTCGGCTTCTGCTCGGTTACCACATGCTTCTGCTGATGACATCCCTGATCGGGTACGCCATGCAGCTCGTATGGAACAGGTGGGCGATGATGGGATTGTTTCTGCCCGCGCTCATACTCGGCACTCTTTCTCTGAACGTTGCCGCGCTTCAGCTCTACCTGGTCATCCGCATTTTCGTGGATTGAGCATTCCCCTGACTTCCCGCGAAAGGGTACCCCACAGCTCATTTCTCTGATATTATGAACATTAAACCTCTTTAAGCCGCGTCGAGGCATATGCGAGGGCTTTTAATAACGATCCGGGGAGGGATCCATCGATGGCAACCGGGCGTCCACATCAGGAAAATGGAAATCCAGCTCACGCGATTGCGACCATAGCGGTTCTGCTCGCGATCCTGATGGGGGGTTGTTCAGGGAACGGCCCTGTAAACCCGATTATTCCGGACAACGAACCGGATTCCCAGCTACAGTTGACGCAGTCCTCCGCACCTGAGCGGGAAGCATCCAATCGCGGACCGTGCGGTTTCTGGAAGGTGATCCTGGACCGCGAAACAATGGCGGTCGATTTCGTGCCGCTCAGGACCGGCTCGCTGCATATAAACGTGGTGAACATTCTCAACTCGACGATGGGAGTCTCGGCGAGCATCGATTCCGGTGACAGCGATCCTGCCAACGGGTTGTTCGCGGTCGACATCACCCTGACACATCCGTTCGAAACAAGCCCGCAGTTCGCCGGGTTCGATGTCAAGGGCATTCTCATAACGCCGGGAAGCTTCGTGGTCGGGCCCCTTGTCTTTGCCGGAGCAGGAGAGACGCGGCTTGTCAACGCGGACGCATACACGCGCTGGTGGAATCCGAACGAGTTTCCCGGATCGGGAATCCTCGGATATGTCCCGGGCATTATGGGAACTCCGAACGCGTCGCTTCTTACCGCGACCGTCAACCCGTACAAGTACTTCTGCGACTACCTGGAATCGGAGCAGGATCTGGAGGATATCGTAGGGCTACCGCTGGATGATGACGCGGGCAGAGGCGTGTTTACAGCGGGATCATCGAACACGAGACGATACATGATTCAGTTCCCGATGTCGCCGGGCCCGCAGGTGGTTTTCAACTACGCGGTCGATGCGTCGTGGCACGCGCCCGATCCCAATCCTCCCGGGGAAATCCCGGATGATTTCCCGATCAAGGCGAACCAGTCGGAGGCGTATCACCTCGTAGCGAGTGACCCGGTGAATACGCTCTTTTATGATCCGGATTTGGGCGGAGGCGGGAACTTGTGGATCTGGCTCGAGGTGGCCGACTGGCAGGGCAGGCAGGCGGGGAGCATCGCGGATGAGATTTCGACCGTCAGGTTATTCGCTCCTGAGCTATTCACGGGCGGAGTGACAATGGATCTGTATCATGACAGCATCTGGAGGGCGGAATACGTGGCCAAGCTGGACGGCATGGCGGTGCCCTCGCGACCCGGCGAGCACCAGGTGATCATCCGTGTGGGTTCCGATGACGGTTTGCACTACAACACCTACGCCCCCGGAGCGCCTGACGAGCCGATCAGCGCGTATCAGGTCCTGTGGGTGGATGTCGCCGAGGTTGAGTGCGCGGCGGACGATAACAATGACTTCGGGGAGGCCGAGCCGATTGGATTTCAGGACGAAGTCCACGGCACACTGTGTCGTCCCGGCGGCGATCTTATCGATTACGCGGATTACTACACCTTCGATATCAGTCCGGACAACGGTCTGATCGGCGTTTGCTACCTCTACGCGTGGGCCAATCAGGTGTTTTGCAGTCTGTACGACAGCACGTACGCCAAAATTGCCGAGTCGGAAGCAATCGGCGGGGAGGCGATGATCGATCTCGGTGACCTGCATCTCGTCCCGGGCACCTATTACCTGCGCGTGCTCACCCAGAATGAGGTAGACACGATCTATTACATGCTGGAGATGAACGCCGAAGAGATGGCGGCTTATCCTCCGGTTATCACCGAGCAGATAAGCGGGCCGCTATATCCCAGGAACAGGCACGACACGGTGTACGAAATAGGGGTAAGCTCGCTGTGGCCGGTCACATACACATGGGACATCGAGAGGAAAGATGACGGTTTTCTCTTCGGCCCCTTTGCCGGGGAGCCCGACGGGACCCTGGTGGTCCGTTTCAATGATTTCTGTCTCTTCGAGGGTGAGGCGGAGATCACTTGCGTTGTTTCCAACGGACTGGGCGGACCGGTCAGCGCCGATCCGTACACATGCTGGGTCAACGGGAGGATTTTCCACGCGGACCTCGATGACGAGACAACGGGCGACAATGTCGGGTGGTCATGGAATGACCAGTACGGCGGAAGCTCCTGGACTTCGGTCGCGACCACGGACGGCAAGCTTGAGGGGACCGGTCGTAAGTTCGCCCCTGCGGACACCGACTACCAGCCGGACTCCGGCGATGTGCTGGTGAGCCCCGCGATCAGCCTGCCGTCTGCAATGGGACTGGCTCATGTCACATTCAGGCACTCGTTCGATCTCGAGCTCCGGAGCTGGATGTACGGGGAGGATTATTGGCGCGGCTATGATGGAGGGAATGTCAAGATAACCGAAGCGCCGACGCTTCCAACCCACGGTGATCCGCCGGCGGAATCCATTGGAGGGCGACCTTATTGGTCCGTACTAAGCGCATCGGGCACTCCAATGGCGGAGCAGGAAGCTTTCTGCGGAACATCCGGCATTCTTTCCGCTCCCTATGCTCTGGTCACTTCGGCGATAGAGATCAGTCCCGCATTCGCGGGGAGCGATATACACATCGGCTTTGCCGTCTCCACCGATTCTGTCCTCAGCAGCTACCGGGGGTGGTTGATCGACGATGTCAGCGTGTACATAGAAGGGGATGTGCCCAATGAAGCCCCGGATGTGGGAGCCCTGGAGGGCCAGGACCTGACTCCCAATATCGACGACTTGATGGACTTCCACATTTCGGCACTGGATCCTGACGGGGACGAGGTATTCAGGACTTGGTCAGTCTGGGATTTCCGATGGCCGGGTCGCAAGATAGACCCGCTCTACTGCAATCCCACCGGGTACACGCTCCAGTTCGTTCCTCATGACCTCTGGGATCTTGGTTACGGCAACCGCTACCACGTAACCGTAGATATTACTGACTGCTTCGACACACCTGAGCGCAGGGATTCCTGGGTGGTGGTCGGTGGGCTTCTCTTCGGGTGGGATCCCGACGATCCCAACAACCTGGAATTTGCTGACTGGGACGTAGGCTTTGACGAGGACAGCGATTCAACGTGGCACGGACCGCATGCAACCGACGGAGTCCTTGGTGGACATGGATACAAGTTCGCCGATTCCAATATCAACTACACCGCCGGCGATGAAGCAGCGTTGTTCACGCCGCCGATACTCATCCCGCCCGGCTTCAGCAGTGTACTGGTACTCTTCGCGCATTACTATCAGTTCAACGACGATGACGGCGGTCCCTCATACATCGACGGCGGCAATATCCATGTACTTGACGCCGCGAGCTACATGGATGACTTCGACTGGTCGAATCCGCCCCTGGCAATCGCCGGCGGGCACGGCTATGCCGGCGTTCTTGAGCCGGGGAGCGCGCTTGAGGGACAGCTCGCTTTCAGCGATGACGAGAATCCCGGCCTCCTGAGAGTCACTTACGCCATGGTCGATCCGTCGTGGATCGGCGATCCCGACGGCATCAGGCTTGGATTCGCCGCTTCATCCAACGATACCACTTCCCCGAAGCGGGGCTGGATGGTCGATGAAGTGATACTGATTGGCTATGAGTGAGGTTGACTGCACGACGGTTTTGCCACGAAGCTGTTGATGTTCCAAAAACGCTTTTCGTGCCTTTTTAAGCTAATATTGCTGCCTGATCAGATCATGTCGCCCGTCTCCAGGGGAGGGGGCGTATGTGGAGGAAGAGATGAACCCACCCAAGCAGGTGATAAGTTCCCGCGTTGTTGAGCGAAAGGTACTCGGCAGCGCCAATCCGCTGGCGAAGGGTTTTCGTGACGCCAAGACCGGCTGCATGGATTCCATGGGCGGGGTGTTTCTCGGCTTCATCCTTTTCGCGCTGGCTTTCTGGCCTGCGTGGTGCTCGGTCAAGGGAGTTGCCGAGACCAGCAAGGATATCGAAGCCATGGAGCTTCTTACAGCCGAGCAGGCTGAAGGTCAAAGCGGCATGGTGAAGGTCATGGATGAAGTCGAGGACGTGGACTTCATAACCCTTGAGATCGAATGCCGCGACATGGACGGGGAGATCGATGTCTTCTGGTACAAGTACACGCTGAGAGAATACCAGGAGAACATCGAGACCCGTGAGCGCAAGGAGACAAGGGTCGAAGGCGGCCAGGAAGTCGAATACACGATCGAGGAGGATGTCCCGGTTGAGGAATGGGTGGTGATTGAGGAAGAAGAAGATATCGCCTCGTCGTTCCATCTCGGGAATATCAAGGTCGATCCGCGACACGCGAGCATAAGGCTCAGGGATATTGAGACCTGCGATGACAAGGGTCGGGAGCGCATCGGCGAGGAATGGCTGACGGTCGAATATCTCCCGATAGATGATGTCGACGAACTGATGGTCGTGGGCGGGATCTCCAATGACGAGATAAGCGGCGGCGATCCGTTCATCGTGACCGATCAGAGCGGCGAGCAGCTTGTAGCGCAGATGGCGGGCGAGGAGCGCGGCGCGAGGACGGGTCTTACCATTCTCAGCATCATCATGTTTTTCATCGCGTTTAACCTGATCATCGGACCGCTTTTATTCCTGCTGAAATACGTGCCGTTCGTCGGTGGCGGACTAAGGTTCGGCATAGGCGTGATCAGCCTCGTCATGGCGATCGTGTGGGTGCTGATCCTCAGGTTCATCATCGCTTTCTGGTGGCTGATACTGATCATCCTCGCGATCGTGATCATCCTTCTCTTGGCATTGAGGAAGAATAAACCGGAGGCTGAAGCCGTAGCACCGGAAGCTCCTCCGCCTGCTGCGCCGCCGCCGTCGGATGTGGTTCCGCCGACTCCGCCCGTAGAGCCGCCTGCTCCATCCGGGCAGCCTGCGGCTCCGCCTGCCGGGCAGCTCAGGTGCCCGAAGTGCGGAGATCCGCACGAGCCGGGCGACAAGTTCTGCGACAAGTGCGGACATAAGCTGAGCGATTGATGGAGCTTGGGGGGGGAGTATCCAGTGAGCTTGCCTCTCTCCAATCCCTCCCGCAGGCGGTGGGGACTACAGGGGGGGATTCAATGGCGGTCGGAAGCGGATACTGTTAGTAACAACAACCAAGGAGATACGAGATGTTCTGTCCGAGTTGCGGCAATAAGCTGGAGGATGGTGCGAAGTTCTGCTCGAACTGCGGTCATCGGTTGGGCGAAGCGGGTGCGACCGTCGGCGGCGGAACGGTGACAGCCACCGCGACTGCTCCGTCGAAGCTCCAATACCGCATCAAGGGAGACGTGATGCAGGTGGTGGAGATCGACCTTCCGCAGGGGGAGCGGGTGTTCTCGGAGACCGGCGGGATGATCTGGATGGACGAGACGATCGAGATGGAGACGTCGGTCCAGAAGGGCAGGGAAA
>CAYLVL010000007.1:14537-19622 GCA_964387135.1 uncultured Planctomycetota bacterium | reverse complement strand
GGTCCCCTCCGCTCCCTCGACCTCGACCGGCGCGATAGTGCCGTCGTCGAACAGGCTGTCCACAATCTCGTTGCGGAAGTCGCTGATACTGTGCCAGGTCTCCCCTACCGCGCCTCTGGGTCTGAGCAACCGCATGGCCTTTATGCGATCCATCACCACGGTCCGCTTGTAATCCTCAAACGTGAGATTCTCCCCGGACCAGGGGATGCATCGCTCCGCAAGATCGTAGTACTTCACCCTCCCCTTCCGATGATGGATCATTACAAACCCGCCTGCCCAGAGGGTCTCCAGCACCCGTTTCACCAAGCGCTGCTCGAATCCCCAGCCGCTTCTGTGCTTCCTGTCGTCCTTGAAATCGGTCGAGCACATGGGACCGCTCGACCTGATCTGCCCGAGTATGTCGTCTATGGTTTCCTTGTGCTCCTCCCTGAATTCCCTCGTTCGCTCCTGCATTGTCTTGAAAATGGGCTCGTAGTATGGCTTGCTGGACAGGGGAAGGATGCAAAGGGCCTTCGACCATGCCTCGAACGCCCGTCTCCTGACATACAGCACGTCGCCAAGCTGGTCGGGAGTGAAATCCGCGATTCGGCTGCTCAGCGCTATCTCATGATTGGCACCGCATACATCGATCGGGTCCTCCTGGATGAGCCTCAGGTGCTCGAGAACCTTCAGGACGCTCGCTGCGCCTGTTTTCAGCTTCGGGCCGTGGAGGAGCTGGGCTCGCACCATGAACTCGCGAGCTTCAGGTTTTGTGAGTCTGATCGGTTTCATGCGGATGGGTCATTCCCCCTATGACGGCAGAGGATAATGCCTGAATAATGAGCGGGCAAGTGATCGGAGCATCGGGGCTTGCTTTTCAGAGGATACTATGGCATAAATACGACAACAGGGCCGATCAATGCGAGTAATCATCAGAATAGAGGGGATCATTATCGGATAGCCCATATCGCAACTGGGTCCTGTGGACGAGCATGCTGAACCTCCGGGACCCGGAGGTTTTTTTTCGTGCATGGAGCGCGGACATTCCTGTCCGCACTGGAAACGATAGTATTAATGCTGATTGAAGCCGATTAGCGGGGACAGCTTGTTCTTCATCCTGAAGAAAAGGTGTCCCCGACGAAACAGCGAGGCGAGAGGTAAGAGAAGATGTCCTTCGAGAAACCGCTTGCAGACCCTATCCCGAAACGGGAAGAACAGATCCGGAAGTTCTGGGACGAACATGGGATTTTCCGCAAGAGCCTGGAGGCCACTCGAGGAAAGCCGCGGTATGTTTTCTATGAAGGGCCGCCGACCGCAAACGGCGAGCCGCATCCGGGGCATGTCCTCACAAGGGTCATTAAGGACGTCTTCCCTCGCTACAAGACCATGACCGGTCATTTTGTCGAGCGCAAAGCCGGATGGGACACGCACGGCCTCCCGGTGGAGATAGAGGTCGAAAAAGACCTCGGCCTGAAGAACAAGGGCGACATCGAGAAGTTCGGTGTCGAGAAATTCATCCAGGAGTGCAAGAACTCGGTCTGGAAGTACCTGACGGAATGGGAGGAGATCACGCGACAGATCGGGTTCTGGATCGACCTGGACGACCCGTACGTGACCTACTACAACTGGTATGTCGAGTCGCTGTGGTGGATTTTCAAGCAGATCCATCGCGCGGGGCTCCTGGTCAAGGGCTACAAGGTGGTGCCGTTCTGCAATCGGTGCGGCACGCCGCTGTCGAGCCACGAGGTCGCCCAGGGCTACCGGGATGTCACCGAGCCGTCGATCTATGTCGGATTCCAGACCGACGATGACCCGGACACGTACTTCATGGCATGGACGACCACTCCGTGGACGCTTTTAAGCAACCTTGCCCTGGCTCTCGGTCCGAACTACGAGTACATCAAGTACAAGCACACCGACGGCAAGACCTATATTCTCGCCAAGGCTCTCGCACGGTCGACTTTCGGCAGGGAGTATGACGAGAAGCGGATCGTCAGCTCGCACGAAGGCAAGGATTTTGAGGGCATACGCTACATCCCGCTCTACGAACACGCACCGTCGAAGACCAACAACTACCGCGTGATCATGGCGGATTTCGTGAGCCTCGAAGACGGTACCGGCATCGTGCACATCGCCCCCGGCTACGGCGAGGACGACTATATCGCGGGCAGGGATTCCGGCCTTGATGTGCTTCAGCTCGCGAAGGAGGACGGTTACATCGGCGATGAGGCGCCCGAATTCGTGCGCGGGAAGTACTTCAAGGACGCGGACGAACCGATCCTGAAGGATCTGGACAAGCGCGGCCTTCTGCATCGAACCGAGGACTACACCCACTCCTACCCGCACTGCTGGCGGTGTGATTCACCGCTGATGTATTTCGCACGGGCGAGCTGGTTCCTCAGAACAACCGAGATCAAGGACATACTGATCGGGGAGAACGAGAAGATTGACTGGTACCCTCCTACGATCCGGACCGGTCGTTTCGGCAAGTTCCTTGAAAACAATGTCGACTGGGCGATCAGCCGCGACAGGTACTGGGGCACGCCGCTTCCGATCTGGGTATGCGAGAACGATAAGTGCAACGAGATCGAGGTGCTCGGAAGCATCAAGGAACTGAAGGATCGCGCGATCGAGGATGTGCCCGACGACGTTGAGCTTCACAGGCCGGGAATCGATCAGTACACGCTGGAGTGTCCGAAATGCGGCGGTGTGATGAGGCGCATCCCCGAGGTCGCCGATACATGGTTCGATTCCGGGTCGATGCCGATCGCGCAGTGGGGCTATCCGCACAAGGCCGACGAGAGGCACAGGCTTGCCGAAAACTACCCGTGCGACTTCATCGCCGAGGCGCAGGACCAGACCCGCGGGTGGTTCTACACCCTTCATGCGGTCGCGGGCCTTCTGCATGCGGCCGCGAAGAAGTTCCCTGATGATGAGGAACTTGCACCGTTCAGGGAGTGGGGGCTTTCGTACAAGCGATGCATCTGTCTTGGATTAGTGCTCGATGATGAGGGATTGAAGATGTCGAAGTCGCGAGGCGGGTATGTCGAGCCGGGAGCGATTCTCGCCGACCAGGGCGCAGACGCGCTCCGCTGGAGCTTTCTCGCAAACGTCGATCCATGGGTGCCGTCGCGGTTCACGGTCGAGAACATCCGCGAGGCTCAGCGACGGTTCCTGTTGACGCTCAGAAACGTCTACCAGTTCTTCACGATATACGCGAGGATCGACGGGTACGAGCCGACGGAGATCAAGGTTGAGAGGGACAAGCTGTCGCGACTTGATCTCTGGATTCTCGCGAGGCTGCACCGCACGATCGGCGAGGTCAGGGATGCGCTCGACCATTACGATGTGCTCCGTGGCGCGAAGGCGCTGGAGCAGTTCGTCGACGAGTTGTCCAACTGGTATGTGCGAAGGAGTCGCGACAGGTTCTGGAAGAGCGAGAAGGACGACGACAAGTGGGCGGCCTATCAGACCTTGCACACGTGCCTGACTCAGGTCTCGAAATTGCTCGCGCCGCTCGCGCCGTTTGTTTCGGAGGAGATCCACCGGAATCTTGCGGTCGGGCATCTTCCGAATGCGAAGGAGAGCGTCCACCTGGAGAGCTACCCGGTAGCGGACGAGAGCTGGCTCGACGAGGCGCTGGAAGCTGAGGTTGAGCTGGCGATAGAGATCGCGAAGCTCGGGCGGTCGGCTCGCAAGGCGGAGAAGATTCGCGTACGCCAGCCTCTGAGCGAGGTAATAGTGGTTGCGCAGGATGACGCAGACCGCGAACGGGCCAATCGCCAGAAGGAAGTGATCCTCGACGAGTTGAACATCAAGGAGATGAGCTTCACCGAGGATCAGTCCGAGTTCGTGACGTTCAAGGTGACACCGGACTTCGCGAAGCTCGGGCCGAGGCTGGGGCCAAAAATGCCCGCGGTGAGGAAGGCATTCGAGAAGGCCGATCACCGCGCGATGCATGACGCGCTCGAATCCGGGGGGACATGTTCCATAGATGTTGACGGAGAGACGCTGACATTCACCGACGACGAGGTCTCGGTAAGCATGGAGAGCAAGCCTGGGTACGCGGCAGCGTCGGGTTCGAGGATCGCGGTCGTTCTGAAGACCGAGCTTACGCCGGAGCTCGAAGCGGAAGGAATCGCGCGCGAGTTTGTCCATCTGCTCCAGGGACTCAGGAAGAAAGCCGATCTTGAGTATCAGGCCCGCATTGAGGTTTCATACCAGGTTGACGATGACAAGGTCAGGGAGGCCATCGATACGCATCGCGAGTACGTCATGAAGGAGACGCTCGCGGACGATTTGAAGTCGACCGGAATCGACGACAGCGTGCTGAAGATCCGGGAGACGGGCAAGATCAACGGCGCAAGGATTGACTATGGCATTTCGGTCATGGATGGATAGAATTAGAGTGCTCGAAACAATGCGCCAGTAGCTCAGAGGATAGAGCAACGGCCTTCTAAGCCGTGGGTCGCAGGTTCGAATCCTGCCTGGCGCGCTTTTCCGCCGTAGCTTGAGCGAAGGCGGACTGAACCGAAGCCTTGGCGAAGGCGAATTGAACCGGAAACCTGATTAGCATAAAAGATTCAACACATATCGCGCTCGTAGCTCAATTGGATAGAGCAACAGACTTCGGATCTGTCGGTTGGGGGTTCGAGTCCTCCCGGGCGCACCACTCGAAAGCAATCCCGCGCACCGTGCGGGATTTTTGTCATCGCAACACACGCACCAATCGCCCTTGGCACATTAGCGCTTTTTCTCTTATAATGATGCCGGGCCGTTAGCTCAGCTAGGTAGAGCAGCTGACTCTTAATCAGCGGGTCACAGGTTCGATTCCTGTACGGCCTACCATTTTTGCCCCGCCATTAGCCCCCGGCTATCAATGCCGGGGGCTTTTTTTTCGGAGGGAAGGCTTGCAGCCTTCCGGACGGGCGACATGCTGTCGCCCTTTGTCGCAAGGCTCTCGCACCGCGGGGGCAACATGCCCCCGCTCCGGGCGACTACAAGTCGCCCCTCCGTGACGTCCCCACACTGCGGCGGTAACATGACACGCTGGAGGGAAGGCTTGCAGCCTTCCGGACGGGCGACATGCTGTCGCCCTTTGTCGCA
>CAYLVL010000007.1:0-14437 GCA_964387135.1 uncultured Planctomycetota bacterium | reverse complement strand
CACCGCGGGGGCAACATGCCCCCGCTCCGGGCGACTACAAGTCGCCCCTCCGTGATTCCAAGTCGCCCCTTGATATCGTAATAACTCGTAATTCGTTACAATTCCTTCTGTATGCCCTACCGTGCGCCCGACTGCGATCTCCACCCCTATTTCCGCGACCCCGACAAAGCGCGCGCGATCCTCGACACATGCATCGCCGAGTGTGTCAGGCAGGGAAAAACCCAGGTCCGGGTCGTTCACGGCAAGGGCAAGGGCGACTTCAGGAAGATGATCCACAGCCATCTCGAGAAACACCCGGACGTCGAGGGATTCGTGGAGTGCGACCCGATGCACGGCGGAAGCGGAGCGACATGGGTACATATCGCTCGCGAGAGCCCGGACGAGACCAGGCCGCGCGATCCCCTGGCTCGATATCGGACCCGCCCGGCGGCGCCGATCCGGCGATGGCTCATCTATGCTGTGGTTGTGGCTCTTTCCTTCATCGTCTTCACAGACTGGCTACTCCGCATCGCGGTTGTTCTCTTCCTGTTCTGGGTCGAGTACAGAATTGTCGGGAAATCCTATCCGGATGCAACGGAAGGGATCGAACACAGAGATGAAGACCCGAGCAAGTCGTGAGATGAGCCTGTTTGATCCCCGCATGAGTCCTAAGAATCGATATTAATAGGACCGGAGAACATGGCTGCCGAGAGCGAAACAAGTGACTCGGACGAGCGTCCGCTTGTCCTTGCGGCGATCAATGACGAAGCACTGTGGGAGACCCTCGCAGGTCCGCTGGAGGAGCGCTTCCGCGTGCGCCGCGAGACAAGCGGGCTGAGAGCGATTGATGTTGCGTTGCTCTTGCATCCTATGGGCGTGATCGCGGAGTCGGGACTTCCGGACCTGTCGGGAATCCTTCTCGCGAGGCTCATCGGTCACAACAGGTACCTGACTAAACTGCCGGTGGCTCTAATACTAAGTCGGGATTATTTAATAGAGGAGTTCTGGGCGAAAGATTCAGGCGCGGTGGTTATCGTACCGAGGAAGAATGCTATTGACGCCGTAAGCAGCCTGAAAGCGGCAATAGCTAAGTCGGAGCCGGTGACGGAAGAGGAATGGAACTCGGCGGAGAAGAACATACAAGCGCATGGCAGTCCGGCGGCAGGAGTGGCGAATGAGCTGGAGCGACAGCTCATCGGAGCGAGCATCCTCGCGAGGCTCGGCGAGATCGAGGTCACTTCCGAGCCCACGACCGGCGAACAGCGGTCGACCATTCCGAGTTTCATACACCAGGCGCTTGATGCACTTGCCAGCGTACTGGAGTTCGCCCAGGCGGGAGTTGCGCTGTTCGAGTCGAGCGAGCTGTTCATCGTGCGCAACGAGGTGTTCAAGGAGGAGCTGGACGAGGAGGCTTTCATCAGGGAGACGCGCTCGTCGGCATCGCTGTACTCCGAGACCGACGGCGAATCTCGCGAGCTTGAGGCCATCGATCTTCCTCCGGTGCGTCACGAACTTCCCGGCCCGCGAGGCCCCGCCAGCACATTCTTCGCGCTTCCCCTGACCGGCAGCAAGGGAGTGTATGGTCTCCTGAGCATGATGACGTACAAGGAGATCGCGGTACGGGAGTATTACCTCCAGACACTCTCGCTTATCGGCTCGCAGTTGTCGGTCGCGCTGGAGAGGGCTCTGTTCTATGAGGAAGTACGAAGGCTGTCGGTTACAGACGCCCTGACCGGCCTGTCCAACCGCCGCGCAATCATCGCGAGGCTTGACGAGGAGTTCCGTCGGAGTATCCGATATCGAATTCCATTGTCGGTGGCGGTTTGCGATCTGGACGATTTCAAGATGCTCAACGACAAGTACGGACATCTGGCAGGTGATGCTGTTCTCAAGGCGGTCGCGGCGATTCTGAGACGATCCGTACGCGAGGTCGATCTCGCCGGTCGATGGGGCGGGGAAGAAATGGCGCTGCTTTTCCCGCAGACCGACAATCGCGGCGCGATGATGGCGTGCGAGCGCATAAGGGAGCAGATCGCGGATCATCGTGTCGAGTTCCAGGGGATCGAGATGGGCACGACTCTCTCGATCGGGGTGGCAACAATGGATCCCGATTCGGTATGTCCAAGGTCGGCAGAGGCGATGATCGGACTTGCCGACAGGGCGATGTATCTGGCGAAGCAGCGGGGCAAAAACCAGGTGGCGAGCTTCCTCGAACTCCAGCCCGCGCATGCAGCAATGTAAGAGCCTATCCTCCGTTAAAACAAAAAAATGGAGTATACTTTCCTGATGGAAAACGTTTAGCCCGGCGAATGATCGGGCGATTTCCGGAAATGCTTCACTGGGCCAGATCAACAGAGGTTACAGCCACCATCAGCCGCGCCCTCGCAGCCGGCGTTTTTCTTGCGGCGATCATTCTGGCCTGCTCGCCTTCACCGGAACCACAGACGGCTACGTACTACTGGCCGACTCCGGTCTCGCTTCTTTTGGCCACGCCATTTGTCGGTGATGAGAGAGCGATAAGGGAGCCAAAGCCGGAGCCATCGAGGATGACAATTGATGAAGAATCGGTGGCAGGGTGGCTGTCGCCGGGCGAGGGAGCGCTGAGATTCCCCGTTCAACTGAGAGAGAGCGAGCGGCTGTCGTTGAGGCTGGGAGCGACGTCGCAGGAAGGCGCCGAAAGCGGGAGCCTTACAGCCATCGTGGAATTCACGCCGGTCGGCGGCAGCGCCAGGCAGCTTTATCGAGTGGATATAGGTCCGGATTCCGGTTTCTTCTCGAAATGGGTGGACATTGATGTCGACCTGGGCGATATGGCTCCCGGCAACGGCGAGCTCCGATTCGAAATCGAGGGCTCGCTGGCGGGCGATCCGGACATAAAAGTCCTCTGGGGGCAACCGGCTGTCTATTATGCGGGTCGGATCGACCACAAGCACGTGCTGCTGATCGGGGTGGATACTCTTCGCCGCGATCCGCTGATGATGTACGGCGGCAATCCGCTCATCACGCCCCGGATCGGGAGGCTCAGCCGGGAAGCGACCACGTTCACCCGCGCGTGGTCGCAGGCTCCGTGGACCGTCCCGTCGTTCGCGAGCATGATAACAGGCAGGTACCCGGCGGACATCAGCCCCACGCTCGCGACCGACCAGCTCCCGAACAGCGCCGAGACGCTCGGTGAGATGCTCCTGGCCGAAGATTTCGCGACAATGACCATCTGCGGAAACGCGTATCTCGGCAACGAGAACTCCGGTTTCCAGCAGGGAATGGAATCGTTGTGGTACAGATTGAGCGCTACGCCGTCCGATTCGGTTGAGAAGGCGAAGGAGTTCATCGATCGGTCGGACGGTCGCGACTGGTTCCTGTTCCTTCATTTCATGGACCCGCACGGGCCGTACGATCCTCCGGAGGAATACATTGACAAGCTTTGCGACCCGACCTACAGCGGTGAGTACCGGAGCTCATTCGAGGATGGTCTCGAATGGCAGCTTGCCACCGAGCGTCCGTCCGACGAGGACATAGAGCGGGTACGATGTCTGTACGATGCGGAGGTTGCCGATCTCGATCAGGCGATTGGCGATCTTCTGCTGTATCTTAGGCAAAAGGACATCCATGACGACACGCTTGTGATTCTGGCGGCCGATCATGGCGAGGAGTTTTTCGAGCATGGCGAGTTCGAGCACGGTCAGAGCCTGTATGAGGAGATGGTGCACCTGCCGCTGGTTGTGTGGGGAAGAGAATTCACTCCGGGGATGATGCTGGACACGCCGGTCGCGAATCTGGATATCGCGCCGACGATCCTGAGCTTCCTGGGAGAGCCTTATAGTGACCTGCCTGGAGTCCCGTTGCAGGAGGTCGCATCGGGGAATGCGTCAAGAAATCGCATCATCCTCGGCGAGGGCAACCTTCGCAGAAGCTCGCATCGGAAATTCGCGGTGCAGTGGCCCTATAAATGTATTCTCGACTTCTTCACGGGGGAGACGTGGCTTTACGATCTGGAAAACGATCCGGACGAGCTGCATGACGTCGATGAGCAATTTCCGACGCTGACCGAGCAACTCGCGCGGGAAATGATACTCAAGATGCCACCGAGCCAGACCATGTTCGCGATCTCGATGTTGGGATATCCAGAGGGCGGTCCGAGATGGTTCTCCGGCACAATCAAGGTGCCGGCAGGAGTCGGGGCCGCGATCGATTCGGGCTTCCTTGATACGGACGACTTCTCGATCGACGGTGAGACGATCAATTTCCGTTTCAGCTCCGAGACTACGGTGGAGGACCCGATCAAGGCTCTTATAATTGTACCGGCTCCGGGTGGCGACACGATCGAGGTGTCGCTTCTTAGTGACGGGATGGTGCAGCCGGACAGGTTTTATCCATACGCCTCAGCGGAGGCCGCGACAGGCGGATCAGCGACGGTGCGGGTGTATGATCTTCCGTGGCCGGCACAATTGCCGCCGGATGCGATTGAGCGACCGGTCGCGTGCTACATCATCGGAATACCCGGTTTTCCGAGAGGCGAGGAAACCGGCTTCGAGCACAGGGAACTCGATCCGCAGACACTGGAGGAGTTGCGCGCACTCGGTTACATCAACTGAGCGTCTCGGTATGAAGAGTGAAGCAGGAAATACTTCCGGACCGGCGTCGTATATTAGATTCGGCGCGACCGCCCTTATCGCGTTCGCGTGGATTTGCGCATGCACCCCTCCGTTCGGCCCCCCGGCCGAGCCCCCTCCCCCGCCGTCGGATCCTCTGATTGCCCACACGCCGTATGTCGGTGACGAGACAGAATTCCGCGAGGTTCCACCCGAGCCGTTCGGAATGACTCTTGGAGACAAATGGGTCGAGGGCTGGAAGGTCCCGACCGAGGAGATGCTGAGATTCCCGATCGAACTGCGCGAGGGCGGTCGGTTTACGTTCCAGCTTGGCGCGCAGACAAGGGTACCGGTGCGAATCGGGGACCTGACAATGAGGGTCGAGTACCTGCCTTACGAGATGCCCCAGGGGGCCGGGGAAGGACAGGAACCTCGGGAGGTGCCCGAGGAATACGAGCCTTTCGTGCTTTTCCAGACAACGCCGATCGATACGCCGACGTGTTTCATGGAGTGGTACCATGTCGATACCTCGCTGAACCCGTTTGCGCCGGGACGGGGTGAGATCAGGTTCGTGACAGACGGGCCGCTGTCGGGAGATCCCGGGCTCGATATTGTGTTCGGACAGCCGGTCATCTATTACCCGGAAGAGAAGCGAAACAGGAATGTGCTCCTGATAGGAGTCGACACGCTCAGACGTGACTGCCTGGCGCCGTACGGCGCTCCGGAGGACTGGACGCCGTATTTGCAGGAGTTCTCGGAAAGCGCGACCATATTCACACAGGCACGATCGCAGGCCCCGTGGACGCTGCCCTCGTTCGCCAGCATGCTGACGGGCGGATTGCCGTCGGAGATCGGCGCGACCATCTATACCGGCCATCTTCCCGAGAGAAACACGACGATCGCCGAAGTGCTGCAGCCCCTGGGCTACGCGACGGGGACGATCTGCTCCAACATGTGGATCGGCAATGAGGAGTCGGGATTCTACCAGGGAATGGAGGAACTCTGGTTCCAGAACAACGCTTCCGCGGAGGAATCGGTAGCCCGTGCGAAGGATTTCATCGAGCGATCAAACGGTCGCGACTGGTTCTGCTTCCTGCATTTCATCGATCCTCATGCCCCCTACACCCCGCCGGAGGAGTACGCGTCGAGGATGTGCGATCCCGCGTACGACGGTCCCTACAAGGACGGATTCGGGCAGGTCGAGCTGTGGAAATCGGGCGAGGTCGTTCCCGAGACAGAAGATCTTGAGCATGTATGGGACTTGTACACCGCCGAAGTGGTCTACCTGGACTACGAGCTTGGACGTCTGTTCGCATGGATGGAGCAGGAGGGATTGCTTGAGAACACGCTGATAATCTTCGCAGCCGACCACGGCGAGGAGTTCTTCGAGCATGACGGTTTCGAGCACGGGCACACGCAGTACGATGAGCTCGTGCACATGCCGCTGATGGTCAGAGGTCCCGGCTTCCCCGAAGGGGAGCGAATTGATACGAATGTGGGCAACACCGACATCATGCCTACGATCCTCCGGCATCTTGATCTGGAGATGACCGAGGGTCTGGTGGGAATGCCGCTACAGGATGTTGTGGCGGGTCTTGCCGACGAGAGCCGGATGACGTTCGGAGAGGACAACTCGCGCGGGACACTCAGGAAGTTCGGCGTGCAGTACCCGTACAAGTGCATACTGGATTATGTTACCGGCGACGCGCGACTTTATGATCTCGAGGCGGACCCCGGAGAAAACGTGGATGTGAGCGGAGACCACCGGGAGCTAACGCGGGAGATCTCGCAGAAGATTGTAAGCGCGATGCTACCCGACCAGACCGCGTTTCACATCTGGATCACCCGCAGCTACGGAGAGACGTCGAAAAGGTTCGAGGGACAGCTCAGGATTCCGGGAGGGATCGAGTACGTGCTCGCATTCAAGCTGAGCACGATCGACAACTATGCCGTGCAGGGCGACACGGTCAGGTTCGCGCTGACGAGCTCGCACGAGATCATGGGGCCGAACAAGCACATCATGGTGGTGCCTGCGGAGGGTGCGGACACGCTGGAGATATCGATCACGGTCGATGGCAGAATACAGCCGGACAGGTTGTTCCCGTACGGTTCGAAAGTGTCTGAGCCCTCGTGCTCGGCGACAGTGAGTATCGATGATTTCGCACTTGGACCGGATTTGCCCCTTGCGATCGAGGAGCTGTCGGCAGGCTGCTATGTGTGGGGCGTGCGCGGATACGATCGGGACGAGAACAGGATTCTTATCGATGAGCAGACGCGTGAGGAGCTTCGTGCGCTGGGATACATAGCGTGGTAGGTTTTTTACTCGCTCGAGACGATTTGACTACCCCCCCTCTGCTCCCCCCGCAAGCAGCGGGGACGAATTTATCTTCGTCCCTCCCGTGAGCGAAGCGAACGGGGGGGACTACAGGGGGAGCTTGACTTCATCGGCAGACCTGACTACCTGTTTACCACTCTCATTACACCTATGATATTCCCCGGAGCGTTCGGCCTTTCCTTCTCCAGCCAGTCGCCAAGCCTCGCAAGCTGATCATCCGAGATCAATCCCCAGACCTTCATCGCGTACAGCATCGCCGCCGGAATCGCCCTCGAATTACCGTCCTCGACCTTCAAACCGATGCCAATCCCGATATTCCTGAAGCAGACGCTAAAAACCGCCTCTCCGCCGATCTTGCCGAGCCACTTCCCGTCGCTTTCGGCATTGAATGGAGTGCCGAACCTCTCAGTACCAGCCGTATACCACGAGGCTCGATGATACGCTTCGAACATCTTCTCCCTTGCCTGCACCTCGAACTCGCTCTCGCCCCATCCGGGATCACCGAACCTTGCGGACGCCAGCGCGATAGCGTGCAGGTCGAGCCACCATGTCGGCACGCCGCAGCCGTCCACGCCGTATTCGATGGTCTGCGGGTCCTTGCCCGCGTAACGCGCGACAGTCCTCGTGTTCGCGAGCTGCAACGGATGGTCGGGTTGACTGTAGCCATCGAGCGACCATCCCTGCGCCTGACACGCGAGCATCATCCCGGTGTGCTTGCCGGAGCAGTTCTGGTAGATCGACGTCGGCTCGATGTCGCGTCGACCAAGATCCCAGTTCGCTCTCGCATAGAGCGGCGGATGCACTCCGCAGAGAAGGCGTCCCTCGTCGAGGCCATAGCGCTTCATCAGTGCGCGAATCAGGTTGATGTGATCGGGCTCTCCCCCGTGACTTGAGGACATGATCGCGATTTCCTCGTCGCTGCACTCCTCGATCAACGAGGGCCTTAACTGGAACACGGTCAGAAGCTGGAGAGGCTTCGCGAGCGATCTCTCGTAAGTCTCGTAAGTGGGATCGCCGAACCGCCCGAGGATCTGGCCGGAGGAGTCGCAGCACACGATGTTGACCCGGTGCACGGCTTCGCGTCGGTCGGTTCGAGTGGCCTCAACCAGCAGAGGTTGCTCGGATGATGGTAATTTCTCCTTCATGGCTGCGAAGTATAACTCAGTCGGGTTATACTCGTCCCACCGAAAGCTGGTGATTATCTCATGACCGATCCGCAGGTGATAAACGAAGAGATCAAAGAGCTCTACATGAAACACGTCAATCCGTCGCTGATGAGGCTTGTCGGGTTCATGGGCTACGACACGGTGGAGGATCACGCGTCGGGCTCGCATGTCTGGGACAATCTCGGCAACGATTTCATCGACTGCCTTGGCGGATTCGGGGTTTTCTCGCTGGGACACGCGCACCCGAGGGTTATAGAGGCTGTAAAGAAGCAGCTCGACCGGATGCCGCTTTCGAGCAAGGTTCTTCTCAACGAGCAGAATGCGCGTCTTGCCGGGAAGCTCGCGGAGATCGCTCCGGGTAATCTCCAATACTCGTTTATCTGCAACTCGGGTACGGAGGCGATAGAGGGAGCGCTGAAGATCGCGAGGCTGAAGACGAAGAAGCACGGATTCATCTACACGGAGAGGGCGTTCCACGGAAAGACACTGGGAAGCCTGTCGGTGACGGGAAGGGACGCTTTCCAGGAGCCGTTCCGACCATTGATACCGGGGGCAAGGAGGGTGCCGTTCGGCGATCCGGATGCGCTGGCGGACGCGATCGACGACGACACCGCCGGCTTCATTGTGGAACCGATGCAGGGAGAGGGCGGAATCCATATCCCGCCGGATGACTATCTGCCGCGCATTCAGGAGATTTGTCGCGAGAAAGGCGTGCTGTTGATTATCGATGAGGTGCAGACGGGGCTCGGCAGGACGGGAAAGATGTTCGCGTGCGAGCACTGGGGAGTGGAGCCGGACATCATGACGCTCGCCAAGGCGCTCGGCGGCGGGGTGATGCCGATCGGAGCGATAATGGGCACGCCGGATGTGTGGGAGGTATTCGAGAAAAATCCGCTGATCCACTCATCGACTTTCGGCGGGAATCCGATCGCGTGCGCTGCGGCCATCGCCACTCTTGAGGTAGTCATCGAGGAGAATCTCCCGGAGAAGGCGGCGAAAACGGGGGAGATGATCCTTGAATCGCTGCGCGAGTTGAAGGAGCAGTATCCCGAGATGATATCGGATGTACGCGGTAAAGGATGCTTCATAGGCATCGAGTTCACGGACAGCGATGTGGGCGGACTCATGATATCGTCGCTGGCGGCGAGAAAGGTCCTTGTGGCATTCACGCTCAATGATTACCGCGTGCTCAGGATCGAGCCCGCGCTGGGGATCAGCGTGACCGATCTGGAGCGACTACTTGCGGCGTTCACCGAGTCGATCGCTGAAGTCGCGGGTGTAGTGACAAGTCTTAAGTAGGCGATGGTGGACTTGCGCGTGCGAGTTCGGTCATAATTCGGTTTCGGATGACGAAACGCAGGAAGAAAACCGCCGGAGCAACAAGAAGGCTTCTTCCAAGGGATGAACCGGAGCAGTTGCTCCTTTATGAAGTCCCAGACGCGCTATTACGAAAGTCGGTTTTCGAGGAGGAGCGTCCGATGGCCGCCGATCGCGATGACAGCGAGACAGCATCAGCGGTCATGGAATCTACAGATGGCACCGGAGATACAGAAGCGCCCGCCTGATCCTTTTGGCGACGATGAGGGTATTCTTGACATCCACTGCCGTCCGGCGGTACGAGATGATTTCGCGCAGATAGCGAAACTCGCCACGGGTCTTTTGGACAGGGTTTTCGGGCCGGCGCTCGGCGAGGTCGGCGAGCAGGGAGCGGAAATCATCAAGTCCGCGCTGAACGTGCGGCTGAGGCACGACTGCACATGGGTCATGACCGAGGGCGACACGGTTATCGGGATGGCCGATCTGGAGACCGTCGAAACAAGGAAGCTCAACGGTCCCCCCATCACTAGGATACTTGTCGACTCGGTGGGATTGACCGACAAGGTACGTCGGATCGGACTGCTTCCGCTGCTCGTGCATGAACCAGCACCGGACGAGGCCCACCAGTCCATCGTGGCGCTACTGCCGGGAAGTCGCGGCGAGGGTCGGGGGACTCTCCTGTTGATGCACGGAGCTTTCTGGGCGCGCGCGCAGGGCAAGGACTGGATAACCACTTGGCTTCCCGCCGACGAGCCGTTCCTGCCGGTATACGAGCGAAGGGGATTCTTTGTGGATCAGGAAGTGGACACTGAAAATAACAGCAGGTGGTTGTTTCTGAAAAAGCCGATCTCATCGGCCGCCCATAAGGTATTGCGCCAGAAGGAAAAGGCGGAGCGGGAGGGATAGGTGGAACTCATGCGCGGCGCATGTAGGACGGGGGACGCACCTTCACCGCCGCGGCCGCCAGATCGCGATACTTGCTGTACAGAAACATCCAATCATCCTGGTCGGGCGTATCCTTGCTGTAATAAGCCAGCTCGAATCGCCGTAGGAGGTCTCTGAACAGGGGGTACAAATCCTCGCTGCGCCTTAGCTGCCTGAGATAGAGCCTTGACGCGGCGCTCTTGCGGTAGCGGATCCATCCCATGTTATCAAGTCCCCGGAGAGTCGAGCGAAACAGGAGACTGACCGCTTCGCGAAGCATACCGGATGCCGCGAGATCAACCGCTCTTCCCACGCCCGTCTCACCCCACATCCCGGCGCCTTCGCCTTCCCCCGCAAGACCCTCACCGAACAGGTTTTTGGACTCCGGTCCGGTCCAGCACAGAACCCTCGGGACGTAGAGAAACAGCATCAGAATGATGAGTGCAGCGGCGAGAATGATCCCCAAGACGGCGAATCCCCTGCTTTCCGCATCGGACACCGGGCTTTCGCCCCATCTCTCGAGCAAGCTTCGAAACCACCGCCTCAAGGCTGTCAGCCATACAGGATCATCCAGCGCCCGCTCGTCGTACTGGTATTCCTGTTCAGCGGATAGACGAGCTATTGCAGCATCGACCACTTCTCTGCTGATGCCGGATTTCTCCTCCGGCACTTCCCGGAGAGCCTCTCCCTGCGCGCAAGCATCGCTGACAGCGATCAGAAACATCGCTGCCGCAATAATCACGATAAAAGCGGATCGAACTCGAAGACCCATTCCCATGAATTTTATCATCAGAGCCCGCCATCGCCAAAAACCTTCCTGTCAGCCGCCTTGCCGCTCAATCCCATGTGTAATAGAATGAAACACCGATCAAGCTCCAGGGAGCGAAACCATGGCCCAGGACCTTACAAGGAGAAGCAGGTTCGCGGGATCATTCTACCCGGGCAGCTCCGGAGAGATAGCCGAGATGCTCGACATTTTCAAGGAGCAGGCGGGAGAGGAGGTAATCGTTACCGGTCCACCGATCCTGATGCTTCCGCATGCAGGCTGGGTTTACTCGGGTCTGGCGGCAGTAAAAGGTCTGCTGACTCTTGCCGGCTCCCCTCCAAAGCGTGTCATTCTCATAGGCCCGGCTCACCGGCATCCTGTGCCCGGCTTCTCCATCGCGGGCTACCGGGAATACAAGACTCCGCTCGGCAGCCTGGAAGTCGATCTTGCATTGCAGGAAGAGATCTGTGATCACACAGGATTCAGTTTCGTCAGAGAGGCGCACGAGGCGGAGCATTCGGTGGAAGTGATTCTGCCGATGCTTCAGTACCTGCTGGAGGGAGAGAAGAAGATACTCCCGATTCTCGCGGGAGGTGTTTTGCGGGCCGACACGGACAAGATGGCGGACGCGCTTGCGGCGCTTCTTGATCCGGGAAGTGATGTATTGATTATCTCAAGTGACCTTAGTCATTTCTACAGCTACGACGAAGCGAGATCTCTGGATCGGGAGACCCTTGAATTTATACTGGACGGCAACAGCGAAGCGATACTGGAGCGATCGGGCGAGGGAGGACGGCTGGCGTGCGGCTATGCCGGGATTGTCGTAGGCATGGGACTCGCGCGTCGCTGGAATCTGGGCAAGCCGGAGTTGCTGATATACTACAATTCCGGCGATTCGGGCGGCGATCGCGGAAGCGTGGTAGGCTATGCGGCGCTGGCATACAAGGCGCCCGATTTATCCGTCATGTGAAGCTCACAGGATGAGGAGGCACGCTGGATGAACGAGGAGAAGGTCAACAGCAAGGAGCAAAGCGGGGAGCTTCCGGATCTTTCCGAGGAGAGCAGGCGCTTTCTCAAGGAAGTCGCCATGGAAGCGGTAAAGAGGCAGGCTTTCGGGGAAATGCCCCAGAAGCTGCTCTATGAGGATCCGAAGCTCAGGGGCAGATGGGGAGTGTTCGTGACATTGAAAACCGGAGGGGAGCTGAGGGGTTGCATCGGCAATCTCATGTCGGACCGCCCGCTGCCCGAGACGGTCGCGGAGATGGCCGTGAAATCGGCCTCGATGGACCCGAGGTTTCCACCGCTGGGGCCTGCCGAGATAGACAGCGTGGAGATCGACATCTCCATCCTTGGCGACATGGAGGAAGTGAAGGATATCAACGACATCAAGACAGGGCGTGACGGGCTGTTGATCGAGCAGGGCGGACGTCACGGGCTTCTGCTTCCGCAGGTGGCGACGGAGCACAATCTGGATGTGCCGGCATTCCTGTCGCAGACCTGTATCAAGGCCGGCCTGCCGCCCGATGCCTGGCAGCATGGCGCGAAAATATACAAATTCTCGGCTGAGGTTTTCTAGTCGCATGGAAGTTCCACTGTGAGCGCGAATGTTTACGACGGTAAGGCGCTGGTGAACAAGCTGTCGCGAAGGATCAAGCGGGAGAGCGAGCGCATACGCAAACAGCACCATATTGATGTCGGTCTGGGCATTCTCCTGGTCACCGGCAACCAGGTGTCGATGGCCGATACAAACAGGATCAGCAGCCTTGCCAGGCAGTTGGGCATCAACGTGCACCTGGAGCAGGTGGCACAGAGGAACGTAGCCCGCAAGTTCTACCCCACGCTGGAGGAATACGCGTCAAGCCCGTTCATCCAGGGCGTTTACATTCCGCTGCCTCTGCCAACCGACATTCTGCCGCTCGCCGAAGTCATGCGGCGGCTTCCGCCGGAGAAGGATGTGGGCGGTGTGCACTACATGAATCGCGGAACCGCCACCTACTCTCCTCATGAAACCCCTGAGCGCACGCATCCCCCCGAAGTGCTTGCGGTCGCGCAGGCGCTCAAGGAGTGCGGGTTCGAGCTGAGAGGGGGAAAAGTTGTTCTTGTCGGAAGCGACGCCACTGCGGGACTGGTCAAGATCCTGGCGGGATACCTGTTCGATCACGGGTGCAACGTCAGGCTGCTGAGATTCTCGAACATCTCGCAGGTGGGCTCGGAAGGAAAGACCAAGAGGCTGCATGCCGTTGAAGAAGGGGAAGAAAAGGAGGACATGATCATCAATCCCGGCGGCGAAGCGGTCATCACATGGGCAAACCATGCGTGCTGGCTGACTCGCACGAGGCTTGTGCCGCACAGCATTGTCATAGACGTCGGTTACAAGTTCTCGAGGGGACGTGTTTCGGGCGACTGCGATTTCCAGAGCGTGAGTGTGAACGCGAAAGCGATTACCCCGGTACCCGGGGGCGTCAGGAACATCACGCACGTAATGATCCTTCAGAATCTCATGGAACTGATCAACAGGCAACTGGGACGCGAGATGGAGAAAATGGGGAAGGGCCTTAGGCGCAAGTTCAGCGGCCCTTAGCATCCGCATTCGGGCAGGAAGCTCTCAGAAACCCTCGATTCTCAGTTGAGCGGGATCCTCACCAAGAGCTACAGCCACCGCGTCGCGAGGCCTTGACACCCGGATCAGTCCCCTTCCACCCTCACCGGGTCCGCTTGCGCTCCAGCTTCCGAGCGCCGCGACGGGTTTGCCCATCTTGACGGCGATAGCCAGCTCGCTCAGCGTACCCCAACCGCCCCCTACCCCGACCACACCGTCTGATGTCGCCACAACGAGATTATTCCTGGCATGCCCGAGACCGGTGGGAATGACGATATCGACATACTCATTGGCCTGCCTCTTCTCGTAGAAGGGAATGATCCCGATGGTCAGGCCGCCCTTTTCTTTCGCTCCCCTGCACGCGGCCTCCATGCTTCCGCCAAGACCGCCGCAGACAAGAATCGCGCCGCGTCTCGCGATCTCCATTCCAACCTCGCGCGCCATCCGAGCCTCGTCGGCAGGAGGAGTCGCTCCGCAGCAAACCGCAACCACTTTCCTGTTTCTCAAGTCCATTTTTGGAGAGCCACCGGATTCGATGCGTGGATTGTGCAATGAGGGAAACGAGGTGTCAAGGATCGGACGCATCGTGGATTCGACCGCGATACATCGTCCAGAGCACCCGACCGGTAAGCTCCTCGTCCGCAAACGGGCAGTTTCGCGCCTTCGACTGGAATTTCTCCGGCTCGACCGGCCATGTCTGCTCGAGATCAACCAGGGTCATGTCGGCGCGGGAATCCTTGAACAATCCGACCTGCTCAAGAT
>CAYLVL010000006.1:18736-20971 GCA_964387135.1 uncultured Planctomycetota bacterium | reverse complement strand
TCAATCCGAGAAAGAAGGGCTTCAAAGGCGCCATGCCTGCGTTTATGAGCAGGAGCGACTTGTCATCGGGCGGCGGAACAAGGCTCGCGGACGGCTCGATGTGGTGGTCTTTCGTGCGGAAGAACTCCAGGAACAGGCTTCTTAACTCGGATGTTTCCACGGCGTCAATCCCTTCCGACGATTGTCTGTCTCGTCAGCCCGCAACCTCCTACAGCATAATCGTTAAACATACCCCAGCAATTGACATCAAACAAGGCCGTCCGGGCATGTTGGTGTGGGTGCGACCGGTGAACGCCACCGCTACTGCAAACGCGGCTGATCGGCTGGGAGTGCCGATAGCATCCAGGTGAATTACATGCATGCTTTCGACGAAGCCGCTATGTCCCAAGTCTCTTCAAAAGTTGACATCGGTGCCGTCTTCCCGCGAAAATACCTGCCCGGAAGGAGACATCATCGATGAAGAAAGCGCTTGTCGCCGGACTCGGCATCCAGGGGGTGCCAATTTCATACGGGATGCACGTGCTCGGCTACAGGGTCATGGCCGTGGAGAAATCCGGGCGGAGTATAGCCAAAGCCACCGACCCCATCGAAAGACTCGGCGCCCCGATCGAGATGGTGCAGGCCGACATTGTCGCCTCGCGAAACACAACACTTCGGGAATTCGAACCGGACATAGTGATCTCCGCGCTGCCGTTCCGCCTGAACCTGGAGCTGGCAAGGAAATGCATCAAGCACGGGATACGTTACTGCGATCTCGGCGGCAATGTTGATATTTCCCGCGAGATCAACCAGCTCGCGGAAAAATCCGCAGTCGCGCCGGTAATGACCGATCTGGGGCTCGCGCCGGGAATCGCCAATATCATCGCGGAGATGGGCTACCAGAGCCTCGGGAGCGCCGAATCGGTGAAGATCAGGGTCGGCGGACTGCCGGTCAAGCCGAAGGGCATGTTGAAATACGGACTCACGTTCAATCCGATCGGGCTTTACAACGAGTATGTCGGGGAGTGCCTCGTAATCCGGGACGGTGAGATACGCAAGGTCGAGCCTCTGACCGAAGTTGAATTCCTGGATTTCGAAGGTCTGGGCAGAATGGAGGCGTTCAACACCAGCGGCGGCATCTCGCACACATTGAAAAGGATGCTCGAGCAAGGTGTGAAAGAGTGCTCCTACAAGACGATCAGGTTTCCCGGTCACGTCGATCTCATCAGGTTCCTTCTTTTCGAGTGCAAGCTTGACGCGGGAGCGTTCTCGACGGCTGTCTCCAACGCGTGCGGATTCATAGCCGAGGACCAGGTGCTGATCGACATCGAAGTCGCCACGGAAGGCGGGAAGCGCAAATGGTCGAAGAGATCACGGGTGCTGCACGCGGAGAGCTTCACCGCTATGCAGAAAACCACCGGCTTCGGCGCCGCAGCGGTCGCGGCAATCATCGGCGACGGCGATATGGACGGCAAGCGCAGCGCCGCGTACGCGGATGTCCCGGTCGAGAAATTCGTGAGAAACATGACCCGCCTTCTGCCCGAGATGCATCTCGATGGAGAGCCCAGGTAGGCGGCGGCTGTACCAGCAAATCCCTCGGCTGACGACGGAATGGATATCGGAACCTACACGCTGGATGACGATCTTATCGAGCTTGCGAAGCGGAAAAGGCTTCCCGGGATGCGGGTTTCCCGATTCGACGGCATCGCGGTCTTGCTTGGAAGGGGAAGTGATCCGGAGGTCGAGCTTCATGTTGAGGCGTGCGAAGAGGACGGCGTCAGGATGCTCCGACGTCATGGCGGCGGATGCGCGGTAGTGCTCGATCCCGGAATGGTGATTGTCGGCCTGGTGCTGCCATCGGAGGGCCTCGGCGGAATCAGGGAGTATTTCGAGAGGATTTCGAAGTGGCTGATCGACGGTCTTGGAGGTAGCGGTGTCGAAGGAGTGAGGCGTGAAGGCATCTCCGATCTGGTAATGGGCGACAGGAAAATCGCGGGCGCTTCAATGCAGCGGAAGAGGGATTTTGTTTATTACACCGCATCGATACTTGTAAAGCCTGACATTGAACTAATGGAGAGGTACCTGAAGCATCCCCCGAGGGAGCCTGCGTATCGTCGAAAAAGGACTCACCGCGACTTCGTCGGGATGCTGGGGCAAACGGCGCATGTAGGCGAGGTGGATGCTTTCAGGGACCGGCTGACAGGCGCTCTTCCCCCATTGGAGAGGCTGATTTCGGGCGGAAGGGTCTTGTGAAGT
>CAYLVL010000006.1:0-18726 GCA_964387135.1 uncultured Planctomycetota bacterium | reverse complement strand
TGTGAAGTTCTTCACAAAGTTCGCTTGACTATGCCCTGTTGATAGGTATACTGCACCGCTGTGGCCTTGTGATTGTTTGCACAAGCCGACGAATTTTTAATATCCAAAGAGGTTCCACATGAAAGTAGCCGTGCTTATCAAGTACTGCGCCGACTCGGAAGCGATGGTGCAGGCTCAGGACGGGAAGCTGAACCTGTCCGGAATCAAGTATTCCGTGAGCCCGTACGATGAGTACGCGTCGGAGGAGGCGCTGAGGATTGTCGAAGCGAAGGGCGAGGGCGAGGTAATCGTGTTCTGTGTGGGTCCCGAGAGTCATGGCAAGGGCATCAAGGATGAGCTGGCGAGGGGCGCGAATCGGGCGGTCCACGTGGTGACGGAAGAAGAGGTCAGCTGCCCGGTCTTCGTGTCGAGGCTTCTCGCAGCGGCCCTCAAGGAAGAAAATCCCGATCTTATCCTCTGCGGATGGAAGGGAATCGATTTCGATCAGGGCGTGACCGGGATAAAGGTGGCCGAAGAGCTGGGGATACCACACGTGATGCTGGTAACAAAACTCGAGCTTGGAGACGGCAAAGCGACTGCAACGCGCCAGGTCGATGGAGGAGAGGAGATTGTGGAGGTCGGGCTGCCGGCCGTAATCGGCGCGCAGAAAGGCCTGAACGAGCCGAGATACCCCTCGCTGAAAGGGATCATGGCAGCAAAGAAAAAGCCATTGAAGAAGGTCACTCCCCAGGAGCTCGGTGTTGAGCATCCCGGCGACAGTGCCGGATTCGTCGGGTTCGAGAAGCCTCCCGCGAAGCAGGCCGGGAAGAAATTCGAGGGTCCGGAGTCGGCCGCCGAGGTCGTTCGATTACTTCGCGAGGAGGCAAAGGTCATCTAAGGGGGCGCAATCCAATCCTTCGATTAGAGGAACAATGAAATGGCAAACGATATCCTTGTAATAGCCGAGCATCGAGGGGGAACACTCAAGAAGGTGACGATCGAAGCGATCGGCACGGCAAGGCAACTCTCAGGCGATCTTGGTGGGGAAGTCCATGCGGCCGTGCTCGGGTCGGGAGTCCGGGCGGCAGCGGATCAGATCGCCCAGTACGGAGTGCCGGTATCGCTGTTCGACGATCCCAGGCTCGAGAACTACAACTACGACGCGTACTGCCAGGCGCTCGTGCCGTTTATCGAGAACCGCGATTATGCCCTCATCCTGATGGGCGCAACCCCCACCGGTCGGGATCTCTCCGCCACGCTGTCATGCAGAGTGAAAGCCCCCGCGGCGACAGATTGCACCGCGATCAGGATAGAAGACGGGAAGGCTATTTTCACTCGTCCGATCTTTGCCGGCAAGGTCATAGCGCAATTCGCAATCAACGTGAAGCCCGCTATAGCGACGATCCGCCCGAACGTATTCCCTGCCGCTGAAAAAGCGAGCGGCGGCTCGGTTGAGAGTGTGCCGTGCACGATCGGCGGGTTGCAGGCGGTCGTGAAAGAGGTCATCCAGAAGGCGGCGGGAAAGGTCGAGCTTACCGAGGCCGATATCGTGGTGTCCGGCGGACGGGGCCTCAAGGAGCCCGGCAATTACAAGCTGATCGAGGAGCTCGCGGACGCAATCGGTGCGGCGGCGGGCGCGAGCAGGGCGATCGTGGATGCGGAATGGGTGGAGCACTCGCATCAGGTCGGGCAGACCGGAAAGACGGTCAGCCCGAAGCTGTATATCGCAGTGGGAATCTCCGGAGCCATCCAGCATCTTGCAGGGATGTCCTCCAGCAAGGTCATTGTGGCGATCAACAACAATCCCGACGCGCCGATCTTCAAGGTCGCGGATTACGGCATCGTCGCCGACGCGATGAAGACGGTGCCCCTGATGATCGAGGAATTCAGGAAACTCGCGAACTGACTACGAGTTGAGATATTGCTTCACCAACGAAGTCCCGTATCGGGACTTTGTTGCTTTTGCCCGCGAATGTCGATTGAGTCCTCCGTGCGCTCATCGAACGGCGGGAGGGGATCGAAATAATTCCTCTCTCCCGCTTGCGGGGGGGATCAGAGGGGGGGAAGATCAAAGCGTCAGTCAAGACTTCTCCCGCAGTTGGCCCCGCTCCCATCCTTCCCCGCTATCTGGTAACATACATCTGCAATGCGACGTCAATTAGCAATCATCCTCGTTGCGCTGCTTTCCATTCCCTTCGCGAGTTGCGCCTCGCCCCAGCCGCCGCCGTCCGATGACTCCGCTTCCGAGCCGGTCATTCAGGATTCGTCCGGTGATACTTCAGTCTCGGTTGCGGAGACGGAGCCTGTAGAAGCGTTCGATCCCGCCGCTGATCTTGATCAGGGCGATCAGGAGATCGGCCGCGGGTATTTCTATGGCGAAAATCGGGGTCGATGCCTGACATGCCACACGCTGGGTGGAGAGGGCGAGCCGACAGGTTACGCGCTTGATGATGTCGGGCTGAGGCGCGAGGGCGAATGGCTTGCCAGTTTCATTCACGAGCCGCGCATACTGCGGCCGGAGGTCGCGCGAATGCCCCCGTTCAGGGGTGACGAGGAAGCGAGCATCGCGGATATCGTCGCGTTTCTCCTGATCCTCAAAACGCCCGTGGATCATCCTGAATCGACCGATGTAAAACCGGAGGATGAGCCCGAGCCGCATGTCGGTCCGGGCGGTCATTCCGGCGGGCACTTCAGCTACTGATTCATCAATGGTGTTTGATATTCGTGCGCATTTTTGAAATCTTGTTCAAATCCTCCCCGCGCGCGCCGTGCGGGTTTCCCGTGATAGAATGGGCGCTCATTTCCGTAGTCCCTTCCGCGATTGGGAGGACAACATGCGATTACCCGTAACCCGGCTCCCGGTGAGCCTTCTATCCGCATCAATGCTGATCGCGATCCTGATCGCATCCACGCCAATGGCAAGCGCGGACGAGGACGGCCGACTCGCAATCTTCGATGCGCAGATCAGCCCGGACGGCGCCCATGTGGCATTCAGTTGGGTTGGGGATATCTGGGTAGCCGACATCGACACCGGCGCCTGCCGCCGACTCACCGATCATGTCGCGCAGGACTGGGCCCCGGTATGGTTCCCCGACGGCTCGCGCATCGCGTTCACGTCGAGTCGCGAAGGCAACGATGATGTCTACACAATCCCGGTCACGGGCGGCACTCCGACACGCCATACATGGCACGGGAACTATGATGTCGCGATGGATGTCTCGCCCGATTGCTCCACCATCCTGATTCGCAGCTACAGAAGGCTTTACTCGTCCGATCTTTATGAGGTCGATCTCGAAGGCGGTCTCCCGAAGCCGATCACCAACGACATGGGCGTCAACCGCTATGCTCGCTACTCGTCGGACGGACGGTCGATCGTGGTCGGTCGAGGTTCATCGAGCTGGACGAGGCGACGCTACAACGGCTCCGCGAGCACTGATATCTACGTCATGGATCGCGACGGTCGCAACATGAGATGGGTCGAGAACGGCTATGACGGAATCGACTACTGGCCCTGCTATGGCCCAAATGATGAGCATATCTATTTCGTTTCTGATCGCGACGGGATGGAGAACGTCTGGCGTATTCCGGCCGAAGGGGGTCCGGCGGAACAGCTTACCCATTTCACCAACCGGCCGGTCCTGTTCCTATCGGTCGCGAACACCGGCAGGATGGCGTTTGTCCAGGATTTCCGCCTCTGGATCATGGAGCCCGGCCTGGAACCGAGACTTGTCGATCTCGACTGCGCGACCGAGCCGAAACACTCGCAGGACCTTCGTACCGACATCTCCGGGACTATTACCGAATTTGAACTGAGTCCGTCGGGGACCCATATCGCGCTGATCGCAAGGGGCGAATTGTATGTCGCTCCAGTGCATGATCCCGGCGAGACCGCTCCACTTGGCGATGAGCGATTCGGCGAGGCGATTCGGATCACCGGCACAGCCTCGCGCGAGATGCACGTCGCATGGCATCCGGACGGCGACAGAGTGGTGCTGATAAGCGATCGGGACGGCAACAATGAGGTGTACGAGATCGACCTGAGGACGTTCGAATGGTCTCGACTGACCGAAACCGAAGAGGAGGAGCTTCTGCCGAACTACTCACCCGACGGTGAATGGCTCGCGTACTGGCGTGGAAACGACAAGTTGATTGTAAGAGACACCGAGACTGACAGCGAGAGAGTGCTGCTCAGGGGAACGCTTCAGACATCGCCCTGGGCGACCACGTATGTATGGTCGCCTGACTCCAGATGGATCGCGTACAATGCCGACGATTACGCAAGGATATCGGATGTGTGGGTTATCCGGGTGGACTGTGGGGATGACCGGAACGAGCCGGTGAATGTCACTCTTCATCACGATGCCGACTACTTCCAGGGATGGGCTGAGGACGGCGAGAGTATCTATTTCATGAGTGCGAGGAATCAGGAGTACGGCCTCAACGGCTGGGGGGTCTGGGGGCGAGGCTATTCGCTCTACAGCACTCCGCTGAAACATGAGCCCCCGCCGAGGAGTGATGTGCTCGATCTTCCTGAAGAAGAAACGGAAGAGGCGGACGAGACGGAAGAAGCGGACGAAGAGGAACCTGTTGAAGATGAGTCAGAGGAGACAGGAGAAGACGGATCTGCAATCGAGATCGATGCTTACCGAATCGAGGAGCGCGCCCGACTCGTATCGCCGACACGGGGCGGGGGCTACAGGGCGGCGCTTTCGCCCGATTGCGATCTTTTTGTGTACGATTCCGATGCGACAGGAACCCAGGCTCTCTGGAGCGTGCCGTTTGAGGGCGGAAGCGCTACGCACATTGCCAATGTATATGGCGGAGTCAGCGAGATGGAGTGGCATCCGGACGGTCGGGGGCTTTATTACCTTGCCAATGGACGCCTTTACTACTGGAAGAAGGGCGGATCGGTATCGGGAGTTCCCACGTTCGGCAGGCTCACGGTCGATCTCGCGTCCGAGCGCAGCCAGATGATCCACGAAACGAGGCGAATGCTGGCGATGCATTTCTACGATGAGGACCTTCACGGCACCGACTGGGAGGCGGCGGTCGAATACTACGAGCCCCTGGTCAGGCAGGCGGCGTTACCGGAGGAGTTTTCGCTTCTAATGCGCATGCTGTTCGGGGAGCTGAACGCAAGTCACCTGAGCTGCTGGACATCCGCAAGCTACGAGGGAATCACCGCCAACCCGGGTTATCTCGGGCTCGAATTCGATGAGTTCACCGAAGGTCCGGGGCTTCTTGTCACGAAGGTCTATCCGCGAGGTCCCGCCGACTACGAGGAGACCCATATTGAGCCCGGCGAGTGGGTTCTCGAAATGAACGGCACGCCGGTATCGCCGCAGGTGAACATCTGGGCGATGCTCGATGATCTGTACGCAAGAACGACAGTGCTGACGGTGGCATCCGACCAGGAAGGAACCGATACGAGGGAGATAGAGATCGCCCCGACAGTCTGGTGGGGAAGCAATGATCAAAGGCTTTGCTACTGGGACGTGATGTACTTCGACTGGGTAGACGCGAATCGCGCGCTGGTCGAGGAGATGTCGGACGGCAGGATCGGCTACGTGCATATCAGCGGAATGTCGGGCACCCAACTGGAGAGGTTCGCGCAGGAGCTGTTCGCGGAGAATATCGACAAGGAGGCGCTGATTATCGATGTCCGGTTCAACGGGGGCGGGAACACCCACGAGCAGCTTCTTGACATCCTCTCCCGGCCCCAGTTTGGATGGGCACAGGGACGCGACATGCCGATGATCGCGCAGCCGTCCCGAAGATGGGATCAACCTACCGTGCTGCTCATCAATGAGCGCTGCTTCTCCGATTCGGAGATATTCCCGGCGGCTTTCCGCGCGCTCGGGCTCGGCACGATCATCGGCGAGACCACATTCGGCGGGGTCATCGGGACATGGAACATCGAGCTTGTCGACGGAGTGACGTACATCCGTATCCCGCGCAACGGCTGGTATACCATCGAGGGGGAGAACATGGAAAACCTGGGCGTCGAGCCGGATATCAGGATCGAGCAGGATCTGAATCACCTTCGCGACGGCATCGACGATCAGTTGAATGCGGCAGTTGAATACCTGCTGGAGCAGATCTGAGACGTTTGCATTCAGCAGGCCGGTAATGAAGCCATGGAAAGCGACGAACATAAAACGGAGCTGATTGAATACTTCACCAGACACGTCAATAACGGCGTGTTTGACCTGTATACAGCGGAGGATGTCGAGAGGATCGGCTTGCTGCTCGACGATGTCCATTTCCCGATAAACGAGCCTTGCACGGTGCTTGACTGCGGGTGCGGCACTGGAAGGTCGAGCGAGTTGCTCGCAAGGCGTCTGGAAAAAGGGAGCCGGGTTGTCGGGATGGACCTGACGCCCGCGATGGTCGAGCACGCGAAGGAAATCCGATCCGACAATGCCGGCGGATCACTGGAGTTTACTGTCGGCGATTGCGAGCAGCTGCCGTTCGAGGACGCGATGTTCGACTGGGTTGTTGTTCTTGAGAGCTTCTCACACTTCCCGAGCACACTCACGACACTTCGCGAGTTTCACAGGGTCTTGAAAGACGGCGGGTATGTGACGATCCTCAATCGAAGCTCGACTGACGAGATCAATCGGTTTCATGCGAACCTGGACGGGCCGGTGTCTGAAGACATGATGCCGGACATGACCACCCTTCTGCTCACGATGAAGGAGGTGGGATTCTGGGTGGAGGTGTATGTGGACGATCAGGATGGCTTCAGGCTGCTTGCGAGAAAGTGAGGAGGGGCGACTTGATGCCGCCGCACTGGCCACGCCCGAACGGCGTCGCGATTCGGGCGGTAACATACCGCCCGTCCGGGCGATAGAATATCGCCCCTCCAAGAAAGCAACTTTCAGTCCTATTTAATGGATTATAATCTGACTGGGTCTGAGGCAGTCGGCGCTCGATTCTTGGCTCCGGCAGTTTATACGTGCATGCAAAGGCAGGGCACATGCAGATGGGAGGCGGCGGCCGCCTCAGAATCGGTCTGTACACCCGTTCATGGACGCTTTAGCCAGGAACCCGATCCTTTCCCGCATCTTCAGGAAGACCGACATCATCTTCCCGGCGATGGTACTCGTGTCCGTCGTCATGCTGGTGATTCCTTTTCCACCGGTGATGCTGGATTTCTTCATCGCGATCGCGCTTTCGGCATCGTTCGTGACGATCCTGCTGGCCATCTCGATCAATGATCCCCTCGAGTTCTCGGTCTTCCCAACCTGGCTCCTTGTGGCCACCGTTTTCCTGCTGGGCCTGAATATTTCCACGACGCGCGCGATTCTCTCGACGGCCGACGCAGGGAACATCATCGAGACCTTCGGCACATGGGTGACGAAGGGCAACTATGTCGTCGGGGCGGTCATCTTTGTCATCCTGGTGGCGGTGAACTTCATTGTCATCGCCAACGGCACGCAGCGTATCGGCGAGGTGGCGGCACGGTTCACTCTGGACGCGATGCCCGGCAAGCAGATGTCGATCGACGCCGATTTGACCAACGGCCTGATTACAGAGGACCAGGCGAGGGAGCGAAGGAGGAAACTCGAACAGGAAGCGGACTATTACGGGGCCATGGACGGCGCGGCGCGTTTCGTGAAAGGATATGCGATCGTAGGGATTATCATAACCCTGATCAACATCATCGCCGGGTTCATCGTCGGCATGGCGCAGATGGGAATGAGCGCCAGCCAGGCTGTGGAAACATACACAAGGCTGACTATCGGTGACGGTTTGCAGAGCCAGTTGCCCGCCCTCCTCATGAGCGTCGCGACCGGCATCATGGTGACAAACGCCGCGAGCGACAAGAACGTAAGCATCAATGTCATAGAGCAGATCGGCAACCAGCCGAGATCGATCATGATGGCGTCAGGCGCCATACTGCTTCTCGCGCTTGTGCCCGGCATGCCCAAGCTTCTGCTATTCCCGCTGGCCGCCGTGATCTACTTCATCGGACGCACGATCACATCCTCCAGGGAGCGCGCGGCCGCCGCGGAGGAAGCGCGAAAGGCGAGAACCGAGGCCAGACCCGCGAAGGAGACGCCCGAAGAAGTCCTGAAGACAATGGGCGTGGACCCGATGCAGATCGAGATCGGGTTCTCGCTGGTTCCGCTGGTGGACACGCATAAGGAGGGGGATCTTCTCGACAGGATCACCGTCATCCGGAAACAGATCGCAAATGAGCTCGGGCTGGTGATCCCGCCGATACGTATCCGCGACAATATACAGCTCAAGCCGAGCGAGTACGTGGTGAAAATACGCGGCAACACGATCGCCAGGAACGAACTGATGACCGACCGGCTCCTCGCCATCAATCCCGGGACGGCGGAAGAGGAATTGATGGGGATCGAGACGAGGGAGCCCGCATACGGGTACCCCGCCTACTGGATCACCGAGGAGGATCGTCCACGGGCCGAAGCGCTGGGATACACGATAGTCGACCCGGTCAGCGTGCTCGCGACCCATCTAACAGAGATAATCCGGACACACGCGGACGAGTTCCTTGACCGGCAGAACATGCAGGCGCTTATCGACCAGCTCAAGGAAGACCATCCGGTGGTCGTGGACGAACTTCTGCCCGACACGCTGGGTCTTGGCGACCTTCTCAGGGTGTGCCGAAACCTGCTTGCGGAGCGGATCAGCATACGGGATCTGGTGACGATTTTCGAGACGATCGCGGACCATGTTGCGCTCACGAAGGACCCGGATCTGCTTACGGAGTATGTGAGGGCGGCGCTTTCGAGGCAGATCACGAGGACATTGCAGTCGGCGGAACGCGAGATGAAAGTGATCACGCTGGCGCCGTCGGTGGAAAGTCTGCTAGAATCGTCCCTGCGCCAGACCGCGGCTGGACAGTATCCAGTACTGGCGCCACAGGACTACCAGAAGCTGATGGAGTCGCTCGTCAGGCTGGCCGACAAGGTGCGCGAGCGCGGTCTGCGTCCCGTTCTTCTGGTGGGGCCCAAAATCCGTCTCCCTGTCGCCCGGTTGATCGGTGGAGCCATAAGGGACATGGCGGTGGCCAGCTATGCCGAGATCGTACCCGACGTCAAGATCGAGAGCGTCGGGGTGCTGGAGATGAGCGCCGATGGTAATGCGGATCAAACGTTATGAAGGCGAAGAGAAGGAACTTCCCCGGATCATTCGGCAGATCAAGCGCGATCTCGGCGAGAACGCGGTGGTAAAGACCCGACGCTACAAGAAAGGCGGTCTTCTGGGCATCGGCGGAAGGAGCATGGTCGAGGTATACGCCGGGGTCGAAAGGGACCTGTCGGCTGAGGCGCGGGATCTTGCGAGGAAGCCCCCGGTTTCAAACGGCGAAGTGCTCGAGAGGCTTCTCCCGAAGATCGCCAACGGTCAGAATGGACCGGCGCAGCATCAGCATCAGTCGCAGCAGGCTCCCCAGCCGGTCATCTATCAGCCGCCGGGAGCATCCCCGATTATCAGCCCGTCCACTCCGGCAACCGCCACCCAGTCACAAAGCAGCCTTGAAACCGAAATCCAGCGCCTGGCAAGAGAGATCGCGGACATCCGTCGCTCGCTAGAGGACAACGTCGGGCTCAGCGGGAGAGAAGAGGAAACCGAGGTGCTCAGGCTTCCAAGATGGCTCGAGCATCTCAGGGAGAAACTGGTCGATAACGAAGTCAGCCCCAGTGTCGCGGAGAAGATGCTTGAGGAGACGCTGAAATCAGCCGAGACGGAAGCGCTCGCGGATTTCGAGGGCACGCTGGCCGCGTTCCAGCGAGCCGTCTCGTCGAGCATCGAGGCCCGCAGCAGCCTGAAGGGCTGCCAGTCACCGAGGGTGCTCGCGCTTGCAGGCCCGACCGGTGTCGGCAAGACCACGACGGTCGCGAAGCTCGCCGCAACCGCGAACCTGCTGGACAAGGAGCGGGTGGGCCTGATATCGGCCGACACCTACAGGATCGCCGCGATAGACCAGCTCAAGACTTTCGCCGGCATTCTCGACATTCCCCTCAAGGTTGTCTTCAGTCCGGCGGAGCTGAGAGAGGCGTTGAAGGAATTCGCCGGGATGGACCGGATTTTCATAGATACCGCGGGCAGAAGTCCGAACAACGACGAGCGGATGGAGGAATTGCGGGAGCTGGTGTCTGCGCATGAGGATGTCGAGTGCCATCTCGTGGTAAGCGCGACCACCCGTCCGAAGGACATGGAAGTCGTCTGCGAGCGATTCCGTCCGGCGAACTACTCGCGGTTCATAATCACGAAAATAGACGAGACATGCACGCTGGGGCCCGCGTTGACACTGATGTACACCGAGGGTCTTGCGGCGAGTTATCTTACCAACGGCCAGAGCGTACCGGATGACATAGTGCTTGGAACCGAATCGGATCTCCTTAGCCTTGTCATTCGAAGAAGCATGTCGTGATTTACAAGGTGATAGGATGAGTTGTGAATACAAGATACTGGAACCTACCGACTACGGGCATCCCGGGGCGGGAGCACGGTTCGAAGAGTTTGTGAAAGAGCTCAACGAGCACGCCAAAGAAGGATGGGAGATCGTTCAGCTCGTGCCGGACATGATGCGAGGTCGCATGACAGCGACGGGCGGGAAGGATGAGACGATCACCCTGACCACAATCGGCCTGTGTGCCGTGTTGAGGCGTCGAACGGAGTAACCAAGTGTCGATCACGTACGATCCGGAGAAATGGTCGAGTCCTCTCAAGATGCACGAACTGGGGCAGGCGCACAGAAGGTCACCGTCTCCGGTGGTGGTTTCGCTCAGGGAGCTTCGCTACTTCAAGGCGCGTCCCGACATCAATTCGGAATCGATCTCGGCGTTTCTCGCATTGGGTGAGCCAGAGGAAGAGGTTGTGGAACTGAAGCGGAAAGAGGAAGAGTAGACTCAAGCTTCGTCTCGAAGTATGCCTGATCAAGCTGAAAGCCTTCGCCGTTTGGTTGAGCGCGTGGTGCCGAAGCCGCCGCACAAGGCGCGACGCATGGCGTTTCTCAGCGGAAAGGGCGGGGTGGGCAAGACCAGCATGGCGGTGAATATCGCTCTTGCCATGGCTCGAATGGGGAAGTCGACAATCCTCATGGACTGCGATCTCGGTCTTGCCAATGTGGACGTCCTGCTGGGCGTTCAGCCCAGGAGAACGCTCGACAGCCTTATCACCGCAGGAGGGGATGTGCGCAAGGCTCTGATCAATCTGCCGTCGGGCCTCTGGGTGCTGCCGGGAGCAGGCTCAATCGTGCCCAGACAGGGAACGCAGGGGGGCGGACTCGATCGGGTGCTGGATCGAATCGACGACCGGGCCGAGTTCATTCTCATGGACGGAGGCGCGGGAATAGACGAGGGCGTGCAGTATGTGGCGGGCCTGTCGGATGAAATGGTGATAATCGCCACTCCGGAAAACGCATCCGCGCTCAACGCTTATCGCCTGATCAAGGTGATTCTGTCCAATGCGGTTCCCCCCGCGATCAGGCTGATCATCAACCGTGCAGAGAACGAAAAAGATGCCAGGCGCACCGCCCTCGGGCTTATCGGCGCTTCGAGAGAGTTTCTTGCCAACGATCCGGAGTACCTGGGCTGGGTGCCCAGGGATCCGATCGTCGAGCAGTCGGTCCGCGAGCGCAGGCCGTTCGTGGAGAAATATCCCGGAAGCCTGGCGGCAAGAGCGGTTGTCGCGCTCGCGCACAAGCTTGTCAACCCCCCGCCGCGACCGCCCGTCGCGGCCTGAATTCCCCTGATATCACCCGCAGATCCAAGTCGTGCGCATCCTTTGCGTTATACTGACGTCGTAAATGCAGCAAGGCATTAGAGGAGGTAACAATGATACGGAGGTTTCGCGCCCTGCCGATATTGGCTCTTGCGGCCGTCCTCATTGTCACGCTGGGCCAGTCCGCAATTCCAGGTTGCGCCAGGCGGCTGACGGAGGACGAGAAACTGATGGTCGAGCAACTCCGCCCGTACTTCATGTACCTTGAAGACTACAGGCGCGACCACATGTGCTACCCGGACTGCTGGGAGACACTCCTGAGATGGAAGGGAATTGAGATGCCTCGGAATCCCTGTACCGGCGAGCCGATGGTATGTCTTGATTCCGCCGAGTTCGATCCCGACACATCACCCGGCAACATCTGCTACATCACGGTCGAGCAGGACGGTTGCGTCGTCAACTGCCAGGTGATCGTTTTTGGTCAGAGAGGGGAAATTCATCGGTACTCGCACGCAGGCCCGTTCGCGGCAAGGTAATGGTGGTATCATTCAGACTGATCTGACACGCTCCGGGTACATACTCATTTTATTCCTGATCGCGGCGCTCATGGCGTTGTGTTTCGTCTCGCCCGCAGATTCGGAGGGAGAGATCGAGGGCAATGTGAGCGGCACCGTCTGTCTCGATCCGGGACATCCGTCCGAGGTCAGCAGCGGAATGGTCGTGCAGAACGGTGTGACCGAGAATCACATCAACTGGCTCATCGCAGTCGAACTGAAAGGGTTGCTGGAGCAAAGCGGCTTCGAGGTCCTGATGACCAAGACTGAGGAAGAGGAGTATGTCACCAACAGGGAAAGGGCCGCGATCGCGAACGAAGGCGATGCCGACCTGTTTTTCCGGATTCACTGCGACGCCGGTCCCGAAAACGCGCGAGGGATGACTTTCCACTACCCGGATCGCCAGGGAACATGGGAGGGCGAGACCGGTCCGCCGGTGGAGATCATTCCGGCTTGCATGGACGCGGCGCGGACCATTCATGATGTCGCGACGGCTGAACTGGACGGCCTTCTTGACGATCGGGGAGTGAAGACCGACAACGACACTTGTGTCGGCAGACGTCAGGGGGGCGCGCTGAGGGGATCGATACTGAGCGAAGTGCCGGTTGTTCTTGTGGAGGTGTGCTTCCTGTCAAATCGCGACGACGCCGCTCTTGTGAAGGATGACGAGACGCGGTCGCTGATTGTCGCGGCACTGGCTGAGGGGATAATTGCCTGGCTGGAAAAGGATGAAGACGATCAGTGATCAGACCTGCACGGCGCGCCTGGACGTAAGCGCCTTGAAGCCGGAGACGATGTCCAGAAGCTCCGATGTGATCGCCTCCTGCCTCTGATGCTGGTATTCGGTGCTCAGCTCGGCGAGACCCTCATCGATATTCTTCTCCGCGGCCTGCATCGATGCAAGGCGGGATGAGTTTTCGCTGGCGAGCGATTCGGCATAGGCACGATAGAGAGTAACGAAGAGGTACTGGCGAACGAGGCTGGAAAAGAGGTCGTGCCATGACATTGTAAACGTGGGCAGCATATTGGTCGGCCATTCACGTCTCTCAAGTGTCCAGAACCAGTGCGGATCGACCGGCCAGAGCTGGATGTAGTAGGGCCGACAGCCTGATTTTTTCTTTGGCTTGTTGTAGAAGACCACTATTCTTGAAAGCTTGCGCTCCTCGCGCCAATTCTCAGTGGCGACCAGCAACTCCTGGACGGCAGGCGTTATGCCTACCACCGATCCGGGCAGCCTGAACTTCCCGTCGAGAGGATACTCGCGACCCTCAAGACTGCCGATCAATCTTGTCCCGATGCCGTAGACCGATCTGCGGATTGTGGGGACCCCGAACTGGTCGAGCTTGCCGAACGCATAGGAAATTATGTTCTCATTGAACTGCCCGACCATGCCCTGGTCGGAGCCGAAAATTATCGCGCCGACTCCCCCGATTCCCGACCTCTGCTCCGCGACCACGTCCGGACGATTCTTGAGCAGAACCTGGAGACCCATCTCGACGGTTCGGTAGTAATCCTCGAGCGACTCCACCGCTTTCTCGTACTGGCGGATGCTGACGGCGGCAAGGGCTTTCATCGTCCTGACAACAGAGCGAAGGTCCTCGGTGCCCTGAATCTTCCTCTTGAGACCCTCAATCGTCAGCATCCTGTTCCTCTCCCACCATACGGGCTATAGCTTCCCTGATTATTTCCTCGAGCTTGTCCCAGTCCTTGACGGACAGCTTCTCGCCGTCCTCGATGCGCTCGCAGAGGTCGGCAAGCTGCTCCCTGACCGCATTGCGCACTCTGGCTTCAGCATCCGCGACGGCACCGGCATCGACATTATCGAAAGCACCGGATGTCACTGCGTACAAAGCCGCGATCTGCTCGCTTGCAGGCATCGGCTCGAACTGCGGTTGCTTGAGAACTTCACGCACCCTCCTGCCCCTCTCCAGCGTCTTCCTGGTTTCCTCATCGAGACGGGTACCGAACCTGCTGAACGCCTCAAGCTCCTCGAACTGCGAGTACGAAAGCCTCAGGTCGCCTGAGACATGCCGGAATGCCGGGAACTGGGTCTTGCCGCCCACCCGCGATACCGACCTGCCGACATCCACCGCGGGCATGTTTCCCTTCTGAAACAGGTTCGGCGAGAGATAGACCTGCCCATCGGTGATCGATATGAGGTTCGTGGGGATGTAGGCAGAGACATGCTGGGCTTCAGTCTCAATGATCGGCAGCGCGGTCAGCGACCCGCCCCCGAGCTCCTGACGGAGATGAGTCGAGCGCTCCAGCAGGCGGGAATGGATATAGAAGATATCCCCGGGAAACGCCTCGCGTCCGGGAGGACGCTCGAGGAGAAGGGAAAGCTCGCGGTAGGCCTGAGCATGACGCGTGAGATCATCGTATACAATGAGGACATCCCTTCCCTGCTCCATGAAGTACTCGCCGATGGTAGTGGCGGCATACGGCGTGATGAATTGAAGTCCGGGAGCGTCCTCGCCGGACGCCACCACCACGATGCTGTATTTCATCGCGTCATACTCACGCAATTTCGCGATGAAACCGCTGACCGCCGCACTTCGCTGCCCCACGGCGCAGTAGATGCAAATGACGTCCTTGTCTTTCTGGTTGATGAAAGTGTCCAAAGCTATTGCGGTTTTCCCGGTCTGGCGATCGCCGAGGATCAACTCGCGCTGGCCTCGACCGATCGGAATCAGCGCGTCGATGACCTTGATGCCGGTCTGGAGCGGAATAGTGACCGGATCGCGATCCATGATGCCGGGAGCCTCGCGCTCCACCGGACGTCTTTCCAAAGCCTTGATCGGGCCGAGATCGTCCAGGGGACGTCCGTTCGCGTCGATAACCCGACCCAGGAGGTCTTCCCCGACAGGCACATCCAGGACTCTTCCGGTTCCATGCACCTCATCTCCCGCTGCTATGTCTTCACCCGCGCCGAGCAGCACGACGCCGATCTCTCCCGGATCGAGATTGAACGCCATGCCCAGAAGGTCACCCGGAAACCTCAGGAGTTCTTCAGACTTGACACTCGGCAGGCCGGAGATCCTGACGATGCCTTTCCCGACATACGTCACTACGCCGACCTCGCGAGCCCTGATCTCGGCCGCATAGGCGTCGAGAGCGGAATCCAACTCGGCGAAGGTCCGGTCGATTACTGAGCTGAGTTCTGTATTTTCGTTCTCGCTGTCCATCTGATCCGTCTGCTATGAAGCCTCGCGTTCGATCGACTGTGACAGGTTTTCCTCGAGCGAGCCGAGGTAGTCGGCTATGCTCCACGCGACCTTGTGTCCCGCGGCCGATATCTCGATGCCGCCCATCAACTCCTCGGTCGTCTCAAACTCAATTTTCATTCCCTCGCCGACGAGCTTCCCGATTGTCGCCCTTATCGTCTCTTTCATCTCGTCTTCCAACTCGAATGAGCTCCTGACAACGATCCGGTCGGAGGAAGAAAGAGCCTTCGTGATTTCTTTTTCCCGGTCTTCGCTCAGGGCAGCCAACCGCTTCGAGAAAACGCTCACGATGCTGCGCCCGATTTCCTCGCTCGCGAGATCATTGAGAACCTTGCGCGCAATCGCGTAAATCTCATCCGCCGCGCGTCTCCCGAGATCCCTCAAAAACGCGTCTTTCTCGCGCCGAATCGCCTCGTGCCATCGAGCCTTGGCATTTTGGGCCTCTTCACGAGCTTCCTGTATGAGTTCCTTCCGTCGGGTCTCCGCTTCCTCTCTCGCGCTCGCGATCATCTGGTCGCGCTTTTCCTCAATCTCCGCAATCTGCGCGTCGCAGGTTTTCACCCTTTCCTCAGCCTCGATCAGACGCTTCTCGGCTTCTTCCATCGTCTCGGCGATCCGCCGCTCCCGCTCGTCCATTACCCGGGTGACAGGCCCGTACAGGAACTTCCACAGAAGGAAGACGAGGATGAGGAAGTTGACAACCTGCGCGATGATTGTGAAAGGATGGATCAGCACCGGCTATCCTCCCGCCTGCTCGATAACGTATTTCCAGAAGGGATTGGCGAAGATGAGGATCATCGAGACGACGAAGCAGTAGATCGCGGTCGACTCGATCATCGCGAGGCCCACGAACAGGTTTCTCGCAAGGTTGTTGGCCATGTCAGGCTGCTGGGCCATGGAACTCAGAGCCTGTGCGACCGCGCGACCCTCTCCGAGAGCGGGCCCGATAGAGCCGATCGCTATGGTAATGCCGGAGGTGATGATAGATGCCATTGCGACGATCGCGAGTGTATCCATGTCATGTCTCTCCTTTTGCTTCCCCACCCTTGCCCTCTTTCACCTTGTCTTGCGCCATCGTGGCTGCGGCGATATAGACAATCGCCAGGATTCCGAAGATGTAGGCCTGTATCAGCCCTATCAACAGACCCATGGCCTGCATAATAATCGGGAATATAAGCGGCGTGATTATCAGCAAAATTGCGATGATCATCCTGCCGCTCATGATATTTCCGAAAAGGCGCACCGCAAGCGCCAGCGTCCTCGAAAGCTCCCCGATCACGTTGAACGGCAGCATCAGGATCGACGGCTTCGCGTACTGCTTGAGATATCCCATCACGCCTTTCTTCCTGATGCCGAAAAACGGGACCGCGATAAAGACCATGATCGCGAGGGCTGCGGTGGTGGAGAGCGAGCCGGTCGGAGCTTCGTAATAGGGGATGATCGTCAGCACGTTCGAGACCGCTATGAAAAGAAAAAGCGTACCGACAAATGGCAGGAACGGATCGGGGTCCTGGCGGCTGACCTCTTCGATCTGGTTCCGCATGAACTGCACGACGATTTCGAGGAGGTTCTGACCACGGGAGATATCGGTGCCCGATGACAGTCTTCGGGTAACGAGCCACGATCCGACGACCATCAGGAGCATGATCGCCCACGTGAAAAGGATCGTGGCGTTCAGCTTGAACCAGCCCGACTCCCAGAGGATTATTTCATCGGGCGTGACGCTCAATTAGTCGATCCCTCCGTATCGGGATGACCTGTATCAAAGACGGCGGGCTTGACGGCGCGTATCAGGATCATCCGTGCGATTATGAACCCGACTAGGCACGCGACCAGTCGCTCCCAGCTCCCGCCCATGACGAAGTAGAAGCCGACGAGGAGAATCGCGACGCGCAGGATGTAGCTCGCGAGCATAAGCAGCGCGGGCTGGGAGGATCGAGGCAGCACCCGGACCGTCAGCGCGAGCCCGCCGAAGTAGATGCCGCCAAGAAGGACGCCTGCAAGAAGCGACAGAATCAGCGGCAGGATCATGTTCAACCAGAGTTCAGTCATACTCCGCCCTCGCTCTTCAGCCAGTACCATGCGTTGACGCAGCCGACAATCACCCCGATAAACAGGAGCATGAGCGTCCACGAGTAATCGCTCGGCCATGTTGAGTCGATCCAGATGCCCAGCGCGATTCCGACGATCGTGGGTATCGCAACCGACCATCCGATCAGTCCGAACATGCCGAGTCCGAACCAGGCGCTCCTCGTGCCTTCCTCTCGCGCCTTCATCTTGCGCTCTTCCTTGACGCCGACCTGCTTGGGAAACTCGTTTCCCTCAACCGGCTGTTCGCCTCCCTTTTTCTCCTCAGATTCAGGCACCTTCTATTTCCATGAACCTCCTTATAAAATTCGCTTCGAGCCTGACGAGCGCCGATCGTGACGCCCGCTCCCTCTCATCCAGAACCCGAAACCGCCGCTCGACCGTCTTCCTCAAAATCCCGAGGTCGGGACCTACCGCCCCGTTCCGCGTGGATACAAGCACCTCGTCGCCGCTCTTCACAAGGATGCCGGTATCGACCGCCACGAACTCCTCGCCGGATTCCTCCGACTCAAAGGAGAGAAGCCCGGGAACGAGCGCGGCTACGAAATCGACATGCCTCGGCAGCAAACAGAACGCGCCGTTCTCGGCCTCGGCGGTTACCTTGGTCACTTCCTTCTCGAAAAGCACCTGCGACGGGAGCAGAACCTTCAGTCTCACTCGAACCTTACCCCCTCGCGCTTGACTTCATCTATCGCGCCGACCATGTAGAGCGATTTCTCGGGATAGTCGTGGAATTCATCGTTCATGATTCGCTCGCAGCCGTCCAGCGCTTCGTCCAGATCGACCATCCTGCCCGAGTGGCCGGTGAATTGCTCAGTGGTGAAAAAAGGCTGGGTGAGGAATCTCTCCAGACGTCTGGCGCGATTCACGGTCATCTGGTCTTCCTGAGACAACTCCTCCAATCCGAGCATCGCGATGATGTCTTTCAGGTCCTCGTACTCGGCGAGCGTCCTCTGAATTTCCCTTGCGATGCGGTAATGCCTCTGGCCCACGATAAGAGGCGTCAGCATCCTTGACCCGGAGTGCAACGGGTCGATTGCGGGGTAAAAGCCCTGGCTTGCTCTTTTGCGGGAAAGGACGATGGAAGCGCTGAGGTGCGTGAACGTGTGTACTGCCGCCGGGTCCGTGAAATCGTCCGCCGGCACATATACCGCCTGCACGGAGGTGATGGCGCCGGTTTT